>NZ_JAWLQI010000014.1:0-56330 GCF_036997785.1 Brachyspira pulli | reverse complement strand
TATAAGGAATACCATCTTTTTTTTAAACTAAAAGTGTGCAATATCTATGGCTCTTAAACAAAGTTTTTTATTATTTTTTAGAATTAAAATAAGTTACATATAATTATTGAGATAAGCACCTGATTCCATTAGTAAATCAGTAATATTTCCTGAAGATATAGACAATGGAGTTTCTCCCCTATTATTTTTCACATTAACATCTGCACCATTATCTATTAAGAACTTTATAGTATCATAAATATTTTTATAATCTTTATTATTTTCATCTTTCACCTGATATAAAGTATCCCTTGCCATCATAACTGCATATAATAAAGCTGTATTTCCATAATTATCATAAGCATTTACATCACTTCCATATTTAATAAGCAACTTTACAACATCAGGATTTAAAGTGCCAAAACTGTCTTTATTGGAATTAAAACAAGCGTACATTAATGGTGTAGAACCATATATATCCCTAGCATTTATATCAGCCTTATTTTTTATAAGTAAATCAACAGAAGTACTGCTATGAGAATAAGCGGCATACATTAAAGCTGTTCTTTCTTCATTATCTTTTATATTTATATCTGCCCCAGAATTAATAAGTATCTTAGTATAATCTGTAAAACTTTTATGTTCTGTTTCAGTACAGCAAGAATACATCAATGCTGTTTTTCCTTCATCGTTTTGGGCATTTATATTTGCCCCTTTCTTTATCAAAAAAGATATAATATTTTGAGAATTTGATAAATTCACTGCCAGCATTAATGGACGCATACTGAAATGATATGTATAATAATCATATTCTGTTTCAATCTCTAAATCCGCCCCTAGTTTCAAAAGAATATCTATAGAATTTATATTTTTACAAAGTATTGCCCAATTTAATGGAGTATAAGTATAATAAGAATCTCCATATACAGATGCAAAAGAAGATTCCCTATTCAGATAAATATTATTTAAATTTACATTATAGCTGCTTACTATATTCTGAATCTCTCTTGTATTATTATTTTCTATTGCATCGTATAATTTTTCTAAGTAAACTTGAGGAAATAATGATAATTTTACAATAAATAAACATAATAAAATTTTTTTCATAATATAAAATCCTCAATTTATAAAATATAGTAATTATTTATATAGTAATAATTATTGGATATGATATTTATATTAGAAAAAAATTTTTTATAGACTAATTTATGAACTGAACTGAACTGAACTGAACTGAACTGAACTGAACTGAACTGAACTGAACTGAACTGCATATAATCTCCGCAAATATGAATATTTATATTATTATACAAAACAAACAAAATGTCAACAAAAATATTAAAAATGATTCTTCTATATTGATATTATATTAATTTTGTATATAATCTATCATTATGAAAAATGGAAAAGTAATATTTCCGGGTACTTTTGACCCTTTCACATTGGGACATCTCGATGTTCTTTACAGATTGGCTGATATATTTGAAAAAGTTTATATATCTGTAGCTGTTAATTTAGAAAAATCCCCTACATTTACTATAGAAGAAAGAAAAAATATGATTAAAAAAGTAGTGGGAGAAAATGACACTATAGAAATAGTATCTATATCAGGACTTGTTACAGAATATATGAGGCAGAATGATATAAAAGTACTTGCCAGAGGAATCAGAGATAGTGAAGATCTATACTATGAATTAAAAATGGCTAGAATGAATAAATTATTATATCCTGAAATGGATACTATATTTTTACATACATCTGAAAATTATGCCTATGTAAGTTCTTCTTTAATAAAAGAAATACTTAAATTTAATGGCCCTATAAATGGTTTGGTACCAGAAATATTAGTAGATGAAATAAAATCCAAATTCATGAAAAATTAATAAAATAAAGATTAGAATATGAAAAATTTTTACCTAGAAAATTACGGCTGTCAAATGAATAAGGCAGATTCAAATAGCTTAATTAATTCTTTAATGCAGGAAGGTTTTATACAAACAGAAAATCATGAAAATGCTGATAATATTATAATAAATACTTGCAGTGTAAGAGCACATGCTGAGGAAAGAGTATTTTCAAGGGTGAAATTATTTAATGCAAATAGAAAGAAAAACAAAAAAAATACTAAAATAATAATAATGGGCTGTATGGCTCAAACTTCTAAAGAACATCTTGAAAAACTCGGTGTTGATAAGATATTCGATGTATATAATGAAGTAAACATAATAGATTATTTAAAAGATGAAGAAGTTTTTGTAAGAAAATTCAATGATAATTATATATTTAATAAATCTTATGTAGATGAAGATAAGCCGCATAAAGCATTTATACCAATATCGCATGGCTGTAATAACTGGTGTACTTACTGTATAGTACCTCATACAAGAGGAAAAATGGTAAGCAGAAAATCAGGCGAAATCATAGAAGAATTAAAAAGATTAATAGATGACGGAGCTAAAGAGATAACATTACTTGGACAGAATGTTAATTCTTATGGACTTGATATTGATAATGAAATCAATTTTACAGAATTATTATACAAATTAGACAAAATCATTGATGAAAAGGCCAAAGATAAGGTTTGGATAAGATTCTTAACATCTCACCCTAAAGACTTTGATAAAAATTTGGCTGATGCTATATGGAATTTAAATAGCTTATGCAAACATATACATTTACCTTTCCAAAGCGGTTCAGATAGAATATTAAACTTAATGAATAGAAAATATACAAAAGAAGAATATATCAAAAAAGTATCATATTTAAGAGATTATGCTGATGACTTCCCTATTTCAACAGATATTATAGTTGGATATGCTGATGAAACAGAAGAAGAATATCAGGAAACATTAGATTTGCTTGAAAGTATAGGTTTTGAAGAAGCATACCTATATAAATATTCAGAAAGAGAAGGTTCTATTGCACATAAGAAAAATATACAATACGATAAAGCGGCAGGGGCAAGAAGATTAACTAATCTTGTAAATTATCAAAGAGAATTAGCTCAGAAATTATTATCAAAACAAGTTGGTAAAAAAACTTCTGTAATGGTAGATGATATAGCAAAAGATAATATGCATTATTTATGCAGAAGTAAAGAGAATAGAATAATTTTAGTAAAAAAAGAAAAAGAACTTAATATGGGTGATATATTTAATGCTGAAGTTACAGAAATTAAGAGCCATACATTAATAGGTAATTTTATATAATTATAAAAATATTATAAGGGATTATTATATGACTTATTTAGAATACAGTTTTAATGAGAATAATGAGAGAGAAGAAGCTAGAAAAAGTTTAGAAAAATTAATACTTTCTATGGCTGAAAATCATTATAATAAAAATAATCTTATTATAGAAAGAGAAGAAAATAAAAAACCTTATTTCAAAAATGAAAATAATTTATACTTTAATGGTACTCATACTTCAGAATTATTTGCTGCTGTTATGAGTGATGAATATAATGTTGGAATAGATGCTGAAAAGATAAGAGAAAGAGATTTTTTATCTATTGCAAAAGAATATTTCTATGAAAGCGAATATAAATGCCTTGAAACTTCTCAAAAATTAGAAATAGATTTTTTCACTATATGGACTATAAAAGAAGCATATATAAAAATGCTTGGAAAAACTATATTTGATATAAAAAATTCTATAGAAGTTGATTTAATTGAAAGAGAAATAAGAAAAGCTGACGGCTTATTCTTTGCATCTTTTATACTTGATGATTCATATATAGTAAGTGTATGCTGCAATAGTGAAGGAAAAGAAGATGTAAATTTAGTTCTTCCTGATTTTAATTTGAATATGCTATTTGCCTATCCTACTCTACCAAATATAGATATAAAAATTTGAAGCTATTGACTTTTTTTATGCGACACTATACACTTATATTACTTAGTGGGATTTATTATCAACTATATCTTTTACTAAGGAGTATTTATGTTTAATAAAATATTTTTAACAGCGATATTATTTGCTTTATTATTTAGCAATACATTATTACCTCAAGATATTTCATTTAAAGTCACAGAAATATCAGGATTAGCATTCATAGAAAAAACAGATATAAGCAGAACATTAAGAGCTTTCCGCGGAAGCGAAGTTCATAGCGATTATAGATTAAGAACAAGCAGCAATACTCAAGTAGAACTTACTTTAACAAGAAGAGGCGATAAAGTAGGAACTATTGTAGTACCTCAAAATACTATAATACTTATAAATTCAACAGATTCAGAAAATAATACAATATCTTTATCTTTATTAGAAGGATATATGAAAGTAAATATAATGAAAAATATAGGTTCATTAATAGAAGTACATACACCAAATATGTCTTCAATAGTAAAAGGCACACAATTTGATGTAGCATTTGCTGAAAATGGTTCTAGTATAGTAGTTTTAAGAAATGGAAATATAGATGTAGTTACTGATAATGATCAAAGAATTTTAAATCCTAAAGAAGCATATATTAATACAATAGATAATAATTCAAAAGTAGTAACTCAAAATGCTGACAGTGATCCTATAGTATTTTTAAATAAAGGCGAAGAAGCTTCAAGAGAAGATTATCTTTATACAATAGAAAATCTAATGAAAGCTATGGAAAATATACCATATAATAACAATGAAAATTTTGTTTCATTAGTTAATGTTGAAGAAAGTGAAAAACAATTAAAAGATATGGAATTAAAACAATATAGAATGATAGCTGCTAATGAAGGATATTATAATACAATAATAAAATTAATAAATTTAGAACCTAGTAAAAAAAATGAAATGATAGCCTATGCTAGAAAATCATTAACAATATATACAGCAAATCAAAAAGCTATAAGCAAAATGAATACTTCTGTAACAAAAACTAGAGAAAAATTTGATAGAATAAGAAGAAAATTCGATGAAAGAATGAGTGCTTCTGCTAATTAAAATTATTATAAATCAAATATATTCTTTACATCTGAATACTTTCTAAACTTAGAAATATAAAAAATTCTGCCGTATTCTGCCAAAAGTATTTTAGCCCTCTTTATGAATTCATTTTCATCATAAACAATTAAATCTATATAAATATTATATATTCCCATAGCTCCGCCAATTGCAATTCCTATTTCGTTTCCGCTATATTTACTGCCTAAAACCTCTTTCTCTAATCTTTCTTGTATTTCATATCTTTCATTTAATATTTCTTTCTTAATTTCATCATTATCACCTTCGGCATCATAAGTATAATACAAAAATATTGCTCTAGCACCGCATTTTGAAATTTCAACTATATCATTAACATTTTCATTATAATAATCATTAATTGTTTCATAATATGATGAAATGCCTGCTATTATATCGTATCTAAGTATATCAATATTTTTAGGCTCAAAAGTGTATGAGAAATATTGATTTATAGGGTCTGTTATTATTTCTTTTCTGAAAAAAGTTAATGTCTTTTTTATATATTCTTCTAATTCTATGAGAGGAATCATATTTATCAATTTTTTATTACTGATATCAACATATCTTATATATATTCTTGATAATCCCTCACCTATTGAATTTTCCATCATGACAAAGAATATATTATAGGCTTCTTCAGTATCTACATCATTTAAATCTTTATTATAAAATATTAAATCAAATTTATCATTTTCTTCATCGAATTCTATTTTGATAAGAACGTCCTGCATTTCTATTTTTTTATTATTCAATTGAATAGAAAAATTAATTCCGTCAGAACTAGGCAAATATGGTAAAAAAGTCCATTTTTCTTTTAATCTTTCAGGCATAGAGGATAATATTCTTGGAATAAGATAAAAAAGATAATTCTTTCCGTCAATAGAAAAAGTAATTTCATAATTTCTGCTGACATTAAAAGATATATTATTTGATATTATGTTAATTCCATTCGATATAAAATTTATTATATCTTCGGATTGATTTTCAACCATACTGGAAATTAAGAATTCATTTTCTTCAAACCATTTCCAAAATAAATCAATTCTTTTTATAAAATTCAAATTATTATCTTCATCTTCAAAGCATAAAGTATATAATTTTTTAGCCGCTTCTAATATATCTTTTTTTTCATAGGAATCAATTAACTCTATAGCCTTAGAAAGATACTGTTTGGCTGTTTCTTTTTCATCTTTATAAAAATAAGCATATCCTACCATAAAATACCATAAAGGGTCATCAACCCCGTCTTCTCTAATATACATCAAATTATCTAAAGCCCCATTATAATCTTTTATATTATTTAAAGCTCTAGCCAATAAAGATATTATATTATAATCCTTTTCAAAATCTTCTATAGAATTAATAAGCTCTATTATATCCTGATGCCTATTTTTATTATGAAGTTTTTCAATATCATCTAGTAATTTTTTGTTCATTTATTATTACCTTGCTACACTTATATATTACAATACTTTTATAAAAAAATCTATTTAATTAATATTGTAATTATTTTTTTAATTGTTATTCGTTTTTTAACTTGACAAAATTACATTAATATAGTACTATAAGATACTCATAGTATTGTACAAATTAAAAAATATATATAAATTGGAGATAAGCTACAATGTATGCAATCGTAGAAGTAAAAGGTAAACAATACAAGGTTGAAAAAGGTCAAGATATCTTAGTAGAATATCTAGGCGAAGAAGCTACAGAAGCTCCTGAAATTAAAACACTTCTTCTAAAAAAAGATGATGAAAGCGTTTTAGTTGGGACACCTTATGTTGAAGGCGTAAAAGTAAGTTCTAAAATAGTAGAAATGATGAAAGGTGACAAAGTTGTAATCGGAAAACACAAAAGAAGAAAAGATTACAGAAGAAAAACTGGTCACAGACATAAATACCATAAAATTACTATTGAAGATATATCTCTTTAATGTCATCTATTGTTAATGTAATTTATAATAGCGAATCTATTATAGAAAGTTTAACAATACAAGGACATGCCGGAATAAAAAAATCTGGTGAAGGCTATGAAGTTTGTATAGCATTAAGTACTTTATCGCAGGCTTTATATAGAGCTTCATTAGTTATTATTGGAAAGAGATTTTTAAAATACAAAATAGACGATGGTCTTTTAAGTTTAGAATTAATTAATTTTGATAAACTTGAAAGTGATAAAAAAGAAGAATATAAAATAGTTAGTAATGGATATTTGATAGGTATAAAATCTTTAATTAAAGAGTATCCTGATTTTATAAAATATAAAGAGGAGTATAAAAATGGCACATAAAAAAGGTGGTGGAAGTTCAAAAAATGGACGTGACAGTCAATCTAAACGCTTAGGTGTTAAGGTTTACGGAGGTCAAAAAGTTATATCCGGCAACATCATAGTTAGACAACGTGGTACTCAGTTCCATGCTGGAAGAAATGTTGATATAGGTCGTGATCATACTATATTTGCTACTGCTTCTGGTTATGTTAAGTTCCATACTAACAAATTCGGAAAGAAAACTATTTCAGTTGTTGCTGAATAATAAAAAGCAATTTTTATATAAAAAAATATCTCAGCTATTTTTTAGTTGGGATATTTTTTTAAACTTAATTTTCAACTAAAAATATTTGAATTTTTTGTTTAATAGTATATTATCTAATATAAAATCAAAATAATTTATAGGTGTTTTTTATGGACAATATTACAAATAATAAGGAAGAACAAATACAATTATTATCATGTGCTTTAGAAGGCGGATGTTCTGCTAAAATTCCGCCGGATTTACTTGAAAAAACTTTAGCACCATTAATGCAAACTAAAGTAGACTCTAACCTACTCTCTGATGTTGATATAGGAGATGATGCCGGAGTATATAAAATTTCAGATGATAATGCTTTGATATTTACTGTAGACTATTTTCCGCCTGTTATAGCTGATCCTTATGGATTCGGTCAGATTGCCGCTTGTAACTCTATAAGTGACGTTTATGCTATGGGAGGAGAACCTAAATTAGCTTTAAATATAACTATGTTTCCTAAAGATGATTCATTAAATATTTTAGCAAACATATTAAAAGGCGGACAAGATAAAGCAACTGAAGCAGGAGTATTGGTTGTTGGAGGTCATACTATAACAGATACTACTGTTAAATACGGAATGGCTGTTATTGGTTTTGCTAATCCTAACAAAATCACAACAAATTCAGCTGCAAAAGACGGTGATATTATAATACTTACTAAACCTCTTGGTACTGGAAGCTGTTTAGCTGCTATGAGGCAGGGACTTGTAAAAGATCAAGATATAGAAGATGTATTTAATTCTATGAAAACTTTAAATAAAAAAGCATGTGCTATTATGAATAAATATGATGTAAAATGTGCCACAGATATAACAGGATTCGGATTAATAGGTCATGCATACAAAATGGCTTTAGCAAGCAACGTAACTATAGAAATTGAATCTTCAGCTTTACCAATGTTTAATAAAAGTTATGAAGTACTTGATATGGGCTGTATACCTGGTGCAGCATTCACAAATATGCGTTATGTTGGTGAAAATATATTAGTAGATGATAATGTTGATTATAATTTAAAAATGTTATCTTTCGACCCTCAAACTGCAGGCGGTTTATTTATATGTGCCAACAAAAATAATGCTGAAAATATATTAGCTGACTTATGGAGAGAAGGTATTGACTGTGCCTCAATCGTAGGAAAAGTACATAAAAAAGAAAAAGAATATATACATTTAGTAAAATAAACAATTATTTGATAATAAACAATAAAAGCTAGCACAATCATTTTGTGTTAGCTTTTTTATTATACTCAGTTAAAAATTTTTAGTATATACCTAAACAACTATATTTTGTCAAAATTAAAATTATATTTTCTTTTTAATATATGGGGCTTTGCCATTACGAAGTACACAGAGTGCAGAACCCCCACTTCTTTTGCGACTGAAAGGAGTCCTGCGACCATAGGAAGTCCTTTAGGGTGGCGTGACACAAAGAACCTATATCCTCGATAAACTCGGATACGCTTCGCGAAAGTGCAAGTATAAAATTAGTACTAAATCATACTAAAATCGTCTTAAATGTAAATTAATTCATTAAATTTAAGTTCAAATATAGCCATTCACCGTAGGTGGGCTGTACCTGCTTCTTTGTGGCACGTCCATTCGGTCGTAAAAGAAGTGGGGGCTTGCGAAGCACACAGAGTGGTGGGCAAAACCCAATATATAAAACAAAAATATAGTTATATAAAAAATTAATGCAAAAAACAAGGGACTTACAAATAATTTGCAAGCCCCTTTATTATTATTTCATTTATATAAATATTTTATTATTTTTTCTTGCCTGTAGATTTAGCAGCTGTTTTTTTAGCAGTAGGTGCTTTTTTAGCAGTAGCTTTTTTAGCAGAAGATTTAGTTTCTACTTTAGCAACTGTTTTTTTAGCAGCAGATGCTTTTTTAGCTGTTGTCTTTTTAGCAGAAGATTTTTTGCTAGCTCCTTTAGCTCTTATAGCACCTTGAGCAGCAGCAAGTCTAGCTATAGGTACTCTATAAGGAGAGCAGCTTACATAATCTAATCCTATATCATTACAGAACATAATAGTAGCAGGATCTCCGCCATGCTCACCGCAGATACCAACAGTAAGTTTTTTGTTAGTAGATCTACCTTTAGTAACACCTATTCTTAAAAGCTCACCGATACCTTCTTGGTCTAATGATTGGAAAGGATCTCTTTCGTATATTTCTTTATTTACATAGTCTTTTAAGAACTTGCCAGCATCATCTCTTGAAAAACCGCCGCCCATTTGAGTTAAGTCATTAGTACCGAATGAGAAGAATTCAGCTTCTTGAGCGATTTTGTCAGCAACTAAAGCAGCTCTAGGAACCTCAATCATAGTACCAACTCTATAAGCAACTTTAGAACCTTCTTTTTCAAATACTTCTTCAGCTATTTTAATGATTCTGTCTTTAATGATTTTTAATTCTTTTACAGTACCAACTAAAGGAATCATTATTTCAGGGTGAACATCTACACCGTTTTTCTTAACTTTAACAGCAGCTTCAATTATAGCTCTAGCCTGCATATCGTAGATTTCAGGATAAGTAATACCAAGTCTGCAGCCTCTATGACCAAGCATTGGGTTGAACTCATGTAAACCATCTCTAATAGCTTTTAATTTATCAAAGCTTACATTCATTTCTTTTGAAAGTTCTTGTAATTGAGAATCTTCATGAGGAATGAATTCATGCAAAGGTGGATCAAGAAGTCTAACTGTTACTGGATATCCGTTCATAGCAGTAAATATACCAATAAAGTCTTCTCTTTGCATAGGAAGAATGCTATTTAAAGCATCATCATAAAGTTTTTTAGGTTCTTTATATAAAGGCTCGATTTCTTCGATAGTTTTCTTATCGCCTATTTTTTCAGCAGCCTCTAATTTTTCTTTTAATTGTTTTACTTCTTCAGCAACAAGTATAAGCTGTCTTACACTCTTAATTCTGTCAGCATTGAAGAACATGTGTTCAGTTCTGCAAAGTCCGATACCTTCAGCTCCGAAGCTTCTAGCAACGCTAGCATCATGAGGAGTATCAGCATTAGTATGAACTTCTAATTTTCTCATAGAATCAGCCCATTCCATAAGTTTTTTGAAGTCTTCTGACATTTCTGCTTCTTTAGTAGCAACTTTACCAAGCATTACTTCACCAGTAGAACCGTCTATAGAAATGTAATCACCTTCTTTAACAGTTTCTTCACCAACTTTCATGCTTTTAGCAGCATAATCAATTTCTAAAGCACTACAACCAGCAACACAGCATTTACCCATACCACGAGCAACAACTGCAGCATGTGAAGTAGAACCGCCTCTAGCAGTTAAGATACCTTCAGCAGCATTCATACCTTTAATATCTTCTGGGCTAGTTTCTATACGAACAAGTATAGATTGTTCTCCTGCTTCTTTCATAGCTTCAGCTTTTTCAGCAGAGAATACTACTTTACCAACAGCAGCTCCTGGAGAAGCATTTAATCCTTTAGCAAGTACTTTTGCAGTTTTCTTAGCAGAAGCATCGAACATAGGGTGTAATAATTGGTCTAAATCAGAAGGATTAACTCTCATTATAGCTTCTTCTTTAGAAATTATTTTTGCTTCAGCAAGTTCTACAGCGATTCTTACTGCTGCAGCACCTGTTCTTTTACCATTACGTGTTTGAAGCATATAAAGTTTACCTTCTTGTATAGTGAACTCCATATCCTGCATATCACTGTAATATTTTTCTAATTGGTTTTTATAGCTTACTAACTGTTTATATACAGCTGGCATAACTTCTTCAAGTGAAGGATATTTAGCTTTTCTTTCTTCTTCACTTATGCCGTTATTTTTAGCCCATTCTAAGCTGCCTTCAAGTGTAATTTCCTGAGGAGTTCTTATACCTGCTACAACGTCTTCACCTTGAGCATTGATTAAGAATTCACCATAGAATTTATTTTCTCCAGTAGAAGGGTTACGAGAGAAACATACACCAGTAGCAGAAGTATCACCCATATTACCGAATACCATAGCCTGAACGTTTACAGCAGTACCTAAAAGACCTCTTATGTCATTTAATTTTCTGTAAGCTTCAGCTCTAGGGTTATTCCAGCTTCTAAATACAGCATTAATAGCGTTAAATAACTGTTCTCTAGGCTCTTCTGGGAATTCCTCGCCTTTTTCTTTCTTATACATAGCTTTATATTTAGCTACAACGTCTTTTAAATCTTCTACATCTAAGTCAGTATCTTTTACTTCTTTTTCTATTTTACCAACTCTTGAAGCTATAGAATTTTTCTTTTCTTGTAAAATTTCCTCAAATTTGTCATGATCAACGCCCATAGCTACATCGCCGAACATCTGTATAAATCTTCTATAAGCGTCCCAAGCAAATCTAGGATTGCCTGTTTTAGCAACTATACCATTAACTACTTCTTCATTGATACCTAAATTAAGAATAGTATCCATCATACCTGGCATAGATATAGCAGCACCTGAACGTACTGAAACTAGTAATGGTTTATTTACATCACCGAATTTCATATTCATTGCTTTTTCTAATTTTTTGATGTTTTCATCAACAGCTTTTTCTAATCCTTTAGGGTATGACTTATTTTTAGAATAATAGTCGCAAACTTCTGTAGTAATTGTAAAACCAGCTGGAACCGGTACTTTACTTTCTGTCATCTGTGCTAAACCTAAACCTTTACCACCTAATAGTGCTTTGGTTTCTTTAGCACCTTCAGATTTACCATTACCAAAGAAGTAAACCATCTTTTTTGATGCCATAATAAACTCCTCTTGAAAATAAAATATTTATATAAAATTTAAAGTCATTACTTATTTATATAGTATAATGTTATTTTTATTAATGTCAATTTTATTGTGAAAATTTAGTTAATTTTTTTTGTATTTCACTTTATTTATCACTATTTTGATATAAAAAGATATATATATTAAAACATCAAATTAAAATTTCAATGTGTACTGACCGAATATTAAAAAGATATTTAAATTTTTTTTTATGTATTGTATAATATAAAATAAGGAAATATATAAATGCTAAAAAAAATAAATGCACTAATTATTGCTCTATTAATAGCTGTAAATGCTTATGGTGCAATAGTTATATCAACATATAAAAAACCAAAAGTAATAAAATATAAATACAAATTAACAGAAAGAGGAAAAGTATTAAAAACTCCTCAAAAGATACTTTTTGATTATGATAGCAGTACTGTTGATTTAAAAAAATATTTCAAAACTTTGAAATATGTTGGAGATGTAACTACAAGTACAAATATAATCAGCATTATAATTGAAGGTCATATGAGCAGCGATGAAACTAAAAAGCCTACCAATGGGTACGGCAAAAAAGATATATTATTCCTCTATAACAGAAGAGATATGGAGGATTTATCATATCAACGCTCTTATAATGTATTTTTATCAATAACTAATGGTACTTTAAATAAATTAACTAATTATGGTCTTCAAGATTTATTAAGTGAATACAAAGATACTAAAGAAAATAGGAGAGTTGAATTTATTTTAATAGAAAATAGTAATGATATGTATATATATACTAACTATATAAATAATTTGATAATGTCTAATATCTAAAATATCTTTTTATTAATCTATAAAAAATATATTTCAGGTTTACGATTATGCATAATGATAATAACAGAGAAAAACTTTCAAGCAGATTAGGTTTTTTATTAGTTTCAGCAGGCTGTGCTATAGGTCTTGGTAATGTTTGGAGATTTCCATATATTACAGGAAAATACGGCGGTGCTGCATTTGTTGTTTTATATTTAATATCACTTGTTATATTAGGTCTTCCTATACTTGTTATGGAATTTTCAGTTGGAAGGGCTGGAAAAAGGGATTTAGCTGGTTCTTATAGAGCTTTGCAGAAAAAAGGTTATAAATGGCATATAGTAGGATACATACAATTATTCGGCTGTGTTCTTCTTATGATGTTTTATACTACTATAGCAGGCTGGTGTTTATCATACTGTTATTTTATGGGTATGGGAAAATTGGAAGGACTTAATCCTGCTCAAGTTGGAGAATTTTTTAATGGAGTTCTTGCCTCCCCTTCTACATTGATATTATGGATGACTGTTGCTGTTATAATAGCCACTGTAGTATGTATGATGGGATTAGAAAATGGTGTTGAAAAAGTTACAAAAGTAATGATGACGCTTCTTTTATTGGTTCTTTTCGTGCTTATAATAAGAGCTGTCACTTTACCAAATGCGAAAGAAGGATTAAAATTCTATCTATTACCGGATTTAAATAAAATGTTCAGCGGAGGACTTAAAGGGTTCTTCTCGGTAGCTTATGCTGCTATAGGTCAATCATTCTTTACCTTAAGTTTAGGTATTGGTGCTATGACAATATTTGGAAGCTATATAGAAAAAGATTATTCCTTAACTGGTGAATCTATTATGGTTGTAGGATTAGATACTTTAATAGCATTTCTTTCAGGACTTGTAATATTCCCTACAACATTTTCTTTCGGAATCAATCCTGGAGAAGGTGCTGGATTAGCATTTGTTACTTTGCCTAATATATTTAATTCTATGGTTTTAGGCAGACTTTGGGGGGCTTTATTCTTCTTATTTTTATCAATGGCAGCTTTAACAACTATAATAGCTGTATTTGAAAATATTATTGCTTTCACTATGTCCGAAACAAAAATGCCGCGTAAAAAAACTACTATGATAGTAGCTATAACTATATTTATATTGAGTTTGCCTACTGCATTAGGATTTAATATTTTATCATTCATAAAACCTCTTGGAGAAGGAAGCACTATAGCTGACGGGCTTGACTTTTTAGTAAGCAACAATTTCCTTCCTATAGGCGGTATAATAATACTTATATTCTGTACTAGAGAGTTTGGCTGGGGTTGGGATAATTTTGTAAAAGAAGCTGATACTGGAAAGGGAGTAAAATTCCCTAAATGGGCTAGATTCTATGTTTCATATATTTTGCCTTTCATAGTATTAGCTATATTCGTCATTGATTATATAAATAGATTCTTTATTTAAAATTATTTATACCTAAATAACTATATTTTGTCAAAAATAAAATTATAGTTTCTTTTTAATATATGGGGCTTTGCCCCATACCCCACTTCTTTTGGTGCCCCAAAGAAGCAAAAAGGCTATATTTTAGCTCAAATTAATAAATTATCTTACCTGTAAAACGATTTCAGTATAATTTAGTACTAATTTTTACACTTGCACTTTCTGGTAGCGTATCCGAACTTGTTGAGGATATAAGGTTCTTTGACGAAGTCCGAAGAGCATGGAGGTGGGAAAATAACAATAAAAAATGGCAAACTTAAAAATTTTTATAAATCTTATAAAAAAGCTCATCTATATAAATAATATACAGATGAGCTTTTTATTTTACAGCAAAAACAATTTTATTTTTGAGATATATTTAATATTTTTGCTTTAAGTTCATTTTCTATACTTCTAAGTTCTGCCTCTGCTGCTCTGCGTTTTTCTCTGCCTTCTGTCTGAATTTTCATAACTTCATCTAAAGTAGAAATCAATTGTTCATTAGTATATTTTAATGTTTCTATATCAATAATTCCTCTTTCTGATTCCTCTGCTGTTGTTATAGTAGAAGTTTTAAGCATATCAGCATTCTTTCTTAATAATTCATTAGTAGTATCTGTAACTGCTCTTTGTGCTTTTGCTGCCTCATTGGAATGATGAAGTCCTATAGCTAAAACCATTTGATTCTTCCAAAGAGGTATTGTATTTGTTATAGTTGATTGAATTTTTTCTGACATTATAACATTATTATTCTGAACCAAACGTATTTGAGGTATAGTTTGTACAGAAATAGCTCTTGTAAGTTCCAAATCATGAATTCTTTTTTCAAATCTGTTAGCAAGATCTTTAATATCTCTAGCCATTTGAGCATCTTCAGGTGTATTGCTTGCTAAAGCTTTTGATTCTAATGCTGGTATTTCTGTAGACATTAAATTATTAAGCTTTTGTTTACCTGCTTGTATATATATATCTAATTCTTTTAAATATTCCAAATTATAATTATACATTTGGTCTAAAATACTTATATCTTTAAGTAAAGTTCTTTGATGTCCTTCAAGAACTTTAACTATATTATCAATATTAGTTTCTACATTTGTATATTTAGTTTTCAATTTAGTAATATTATTTCCAGCTTTTTTGAAAAATCCGAATAATCCTTTTCCTTTAGTTTCATTTTCTATATCAAAACCTTTAAGTTCTGTTACAACATCAGTAATAGCATTTCCAACTTCTCCCAAATCTTTATTCATAACATTGCTTAAAGTATTTTCTGAAAACTGAATCATTTTATTTTGAGCTGCTGCACCATAAGACATTATAGAAACAGAATCTTTTAAATCAATAGAATTTGATAATTCATTTATCTTATTCATTTCTTCTTGAGTAAATTTTCCATTTTCTGCAGGCATTTGATTCTGTAATGCTGCACTCAAATTTTGAGGCTGATAATTAGTTACTATTTGCGGATTATAAACTGGCTGAACATCAATAACCTGAGAACCATTCATATTTTGATTAACAGGCATAGTATTATAATTAGGCTGTTGATTATTAAACTGTCCGCCATTCATGTTTTGCATATTGTTATTAGGCATACCATTATTGTAATTAGGCTGCTGTCCGTTAAATTGACCGCCATTCATATTTTGCATATTGTTATTAGGCATACCATTATTATAATTTGGCTGCTGTCCGTTAAATTGACCGCCATTCATGTTTTGCATATTGTTATTAGGCATACCATTATTATAATTTGGCTGTTGTACATTAAATTGACCGCCGTTCATGTTTTGCATATTATTATCAGGCATGCCATTATTATAGTTTGGCTGCTGATTATTAAATTGATCATTATTTTCCATAAAGCTACTCCATTTTATTATTTATTTTTTTATTTTTTATTAAAAACCATCTTTATCAAGCATGTTTTTTAATACATCTATATCACTGTTTATATCTATTAATCTATTTTGATTCATTTCTACAAGCATTTTTTTCAATGCTTCATTTAATTTTATTATAACATCTTCTATTTCTTGTGCAGTTTTTTCCATATTAGCATTTTTTACCGGAAAATTACAGAAATCTATATATGAATTAAGCATTTTGATAGCTGTAGGTAAATGATATTCATTTATTTTTTCCAATCTTTTTTCACCCTCTTTATTTGCTTTAGAGTAATTTACCATCTCTTTTAATATATCAATCATCTCTTTTAAAGCAGGTGTTAATTCAGGATCATCTATTTTTTGGTGAAAATCAGATATTCTTTCTATATTTTTTTCAGTTTCTAAAATTACTAAACTATCCTTATTTGAATAATTATTACTTTTATAAGTATTTTGACTATAGTTATTTACATCATCTGCCCTAGGATAATTTCTTTGAACATTCATTCTAAGTTTTTGAAAAATAATATCATCTTCATCTCTTGCCATATATACCTCTGCAATAAAAATAAAACTACAAAAATAAATTAAAGTAAAATATCTTTACTATATCATAGTATATATTATAAATAATTAACATATTATTTGCAATACTTTTATTAGAAGCATATACAATAATGAAGGTATTCAAAAGTTGTAGATGCGGCATTATATCTATTACTATCAGCTTTAAACCTATTATACTCTTTTACAAATAATCCATATTGTCCCTTATTGGACATTATAGTCTTTATATCATCTAATGACATTAAACCTTCATTGTTATAGCTTAAAAATATATATTTAGTATTTGCCTTACTTATTAAATCTTCAAATGCTCTATAAACATCATTCTTACTGCAATATAATGACCTTATTCTTTCATTTCTTAAACCTGTTTTACCTTTTATTTTGGGATTATCATATTTTGCTATAGTTTCAAGTATATGATAATTATCTGAATATTGTCTTCTATTATATGGAGGATCTAAATATAAAATATCTGTTTTTATATTTTCTATTAGCTTATTTGAATCTGTATTATATACTTGATGTTCTATATCATTAATAAAAAAATCTACTGGATAATAATTAAAAGTTTTTAAAGCAGTTTTCTTTATATCTTTTAAAAATGCTCCGTATACTGATGCCGTATTGGCACATTTATCTATATTTTCAAGCAAACTTGTAAGAAGAAAATAATATTCATTTTCATTAATTTTTTTATTATTAAACCATTCCTCTATTTTTATTCTTATAGCATCACATTTCATAGCATTTTCATCTGAAAAATATATTCTTTGATAATCACTATTCTTAGTTCCGCCTAAAGAATAATTATTATAAATAAAACCTTTAGCATAAGGTATATTATTTAAATATTCGCATACAATTAAATGTTTTTCTTTAATATCTGCTTTTTCAAGATCTTTTATTTCATCATCAAGATTTTTAAAACTTAAATATTTATGATTTTCTATATAATGTTTATTAAGTACATAACTGTAATATTGAATATCATTTGCGATAATTGAAAAATTTTTAGATTTAAAATACCTTGCTACTATTCCAGTACCTGCAAATAAATCACAAAAAGTATTACAATTATTATCTATTATAGACATTATAGACTTGTATAAAAAATCTAATAAAGATAATTTACTTCCTATATAATTCATTAAAATTTATCCTAATCATAGTAAATATATTTAACTTATAATACATTAATACATTGATTTTTCATTTTATTCAACTTTTTTTTATAAAAAATTTAAAATATTTTATAATTCTTTGTTATTTCTATAATTTTATAAAAATTTAGTTCAATATTACTTATTACACTAAATTTTTATGATAATTTTAATATACAAATAAAAATATATAATAATTACAACTTTTTTGTTTATATGTTATAATAGTAAAACAATTTATTTTGGGAGAATAAAAAAATGAATGATGATATTTTTTTCACTAGAAGAAGCATAAGAAACTATATTGCTGGAAAAGATGTAGAAGATGAAAAAATAGAATACATATTAAAGGCTGCTATGTATGCCCCTTCTGCTAGAAATGCAAGAAATTGGGAATTTATAGTAGTAAAAAACAGAGAAACATTAAATAAAATAATGGAAGTTCACCCATATTCAAAAATGCTAGATAAAGCACCTGTAGCTATAATAGTATGCGGTGATATATCTGATGAGTTTAAAAAAAGTTATTGGGAACAAAATTGTTCTGCTGCTTTAGAAAATATGTTACTAGCTGCTAAAGCTAAAGATTTAGGTACTGTTTGGCTTGGTGTTGCTCCAAGAGAAGAAAGAATGAATGATTTAATAAAATTATTTAATTTGCCTGATCATATTAAACCTTTAGGAATAGTTGTTGTTGGATATCCTGATTCAGAACCTCAAATGCCTGAAAGATTCGAACCTAATAAAATACATTATAAAAAATATTAATAGGCTGTAATAATTAATAAGTTTTGATATACTTTTAAGAATATTATGATAATAAATAAAAACATCTACTAAATAAAAAAATATAAGGAAAGTCTTATGAAAAAAATTATTATCATAATATTCATGATTTTTATCGCTTCTTTTGTAAATGAAAATTACGCTCAAAACAATTCTAAGAAAGTTAATATAACATTTGACTATACCAAACGTGAAGGATTTGCAAGCAATCAAATAGCAGTTTGGGCAGAAGATGATAAGGGAAATTATATAACTACTATATATATCACAGATTTCACTGGAAGAAGAGAAGGCTGGAAAAAAAGACCTTTATCATTAAATAATTGGCAGAAAAAAGCTAATGCATCAAGTATAGATAAAAAAATAATCGATGCTGTATCTAAAGCAACACCTAAACAAGGTAAAGTTAATATAGTTTGGGATTGTAAAGACAGTAAAGGTCAATTAGTAAAAGACGGAACATATAAAATAATTGTAGAGGCTACTATATATCAAGATAATAATGTAGTTTATACTTCCTCTATAAATATAGGAAATCAAGCTAATTCACAAAAATCAGAGGCTAAATATTCAAAAGCTGAAGCAAAAAATATGGATATAATAAGAAATGTTAATGTAAGTTTTTTACCATAAAAAGCTTTAATATACTAAAAATTTTTAACTTTGTAATTTTTTTTATTCAACTTTTTCCCGCCGCACACGCTCTGCGGACTTCGTCAAAGTTGCAAAAAGTGCAAGTATAAAATTAGTATTAAATCATACTAAAATTGTACTATATGTAAAATAATTTGCTAAATTTAAGCCAAATATAGCCTTTCGCGAAGCATATCCGAGCTTGTCGAGGATATAGGTTCTCGCTGAAGGCGGGCTCTGTGCCTTATACCAATACTATACTTAAAGGTACTCCTTTCAGTCGCAGTACTTTCTTCGGTCGCAAAAGAATTGGGGTGCTGTGCGTGGTGGCAAAGCCCTGCAAATATTTTAAATTAAAAAAATTATTTTTGACAAAATATAGTCGTTTAGGTATATACTGATTTTTTAAGTTTGTTAATACTATATTTGAAATTTATATTATTTATAAATACTATCTCCATCAATCTAAGTACTTTATATCTTTAATAAACTTTAATTAAATACTACATTTTTACTTTATTTCTTGACAAAATATATTTGTTTAAATATAAACCGTGAATAAAACAATTTTGACAAATAGTATTTTTTTTACTATAATGAAAGCAATTAAAATATTTATATTTGAGGTGTAAATATGCTTGAACATAAATGTGATAAATGCGGAACAGAATTGGGTTATAAAGGTTTATGCTTTAAATGTAAGGCAGAGGAAGAAAGAAATAAAACTCTTGCTTTAACAGATGATGAGATAAAAGAAATAATAAACAAATATGTAAAAGATTTAAAAGAAAAAAATGTTGATAAAGAATTATTAAACGGCATTTACATTTATGATTTAATTGCATATAGAAATATAGATTTAAAAGATATAGCAAAAAAAGCATTAGAGAAAAAAATCTATTATCCAGAAGTATTTTATTATAAAGCAAGTGAAGAAATAAGAGATGAACTTATAAAAAGAATAAAAGCAACTAAAGATTATTCTGAAGGAGCTAATTTATTATCATGTTTAGCTATGCAGGGAGATGATGTTTCGCTTGACTGTTTATATGATTTTGAAATGAATCCAAGAGAATGGAGAAAGAAACTTTATGTTGATCCTTCAGTTTATGCTGAATGTGCAGGCTGGACTTTTGATAAAGATAAGAAAAGGCAAATACTTAATTTTGATAAATGCTATTATTTAGATAAAGCCCAAAGTAAAGAAGAAAAAGAAAAAAGCCCTATTATAATAGCTTCATTAAGAGATGATAATTGTCCTGAATGCGGATGCAGAAATATGGACATGGCTATTATTGACGGCAGAGATGAAAGACTAAAATTTATAGGTGTTGATGGTATAATAAAGGCTT
Organism: Brachyspira pulli; assembly: GCF_036997785.1. Classification (NCBI taxonomy): domain Bacteria; kingdom Pseudomonadati; phylum Spirochaetota; class Spirochaetia; order Brachyspirales; family Brachyspiraceae; genus Brachyspira; species Brachyspira pulli. Next base: position 35,401 of record NZ_JAWLQI010000014.1, on the reverse strand, counting down.
CATGCTGTCCTAATTGTGTAACTTATAATACAACTTATTCAAAGTATGATTTAAAAGGAGGAAGCGAGATACTTCCTTTCGATAAAGAGTCTGAAAATTATTATGCTTCCGAAGAAAATTATATAGGGGAAGAAGAATTAAATTTAATGCATAATAATAATTATATTCTTTCAAAACATGAAGTGCCTTTATTTTATGGGGCATTCGATGATACTTTAAATACAATAGGCGGATTTGCTAATTGGGTTCAGGACTGGGAATATATGAAATGCCCAAACTGCGGAAAGAAAATGAAATACTTAATGCAAATTCAATGGCATACTATTGAATCTATGGCAGAAGGTACTTTATTTATAGAAATTTGTACAGACTGCAATATTACTGCAATGTTCCATCAGCAAACTTGATAATTATTTCTTAATAATGATTAATAAAGGATTAATAAAATGAATAATAAAGTATGTGTTATTACTGGTGCATCAAACGGCATAGGAAAAGAAATAGCTTTATTCTTTGCTAAAAATAATTGCGATATAGCTTTTATTGATAAAGATAATGAAAATGGATTAAAAGTATTTGAACAAATAAAATCTATAGGCAGAGAATGTTTATTTATTAATGATAATATTGATAATGAAAAATCTATCAAATCATTCACAGATAAAGTAATAGAAAAATTTGTAAATGTTGATTATCTAATAAATAATGCATGCTATTCAAATAAGGGACTTTTAAGTAATTGCTGTTATGATGACTTTTTAGAAATATTTAAAATAGGAGCAGCTGCACCTTATGAGATTACAAAAAATTTAATGAATCATTTTAATGAAAAAGCATGCATTATAAATATTGCTTCAACAAGAGCTTTTATGTCGCAAAAAGACAGTGAAAGCTACAGTGCTGCAAAAGGTGCAATTATAGCTTTAACTCATGCTATGGCAGTAAGCTTATCTCATAAAGTACGTGTAAACTCAATTAGTCCGGGTTGGATAAACACAATTGATAATGCTCAATTCAGCAAAGAAGATATTCTACAGCATCCTAGTGCCAAAGTTGGAAATACTTACGATATTGCAAGTACTGCTTGGTTTATTTGTAATAATGATTTTATAAATGGTGAAAATATCACAGTTGACGGCGGTATGACTAAGTTAATGATATATCATAATGATGAAGGCTGGAAATTAGATATTTAAATATTATTGTATTAGGATAGTACATGTCTATAATAGAAACTGATAAGAAAGCTAAAAAAATATTATTTAATTATTTTTGGAAAAACGGCTGGATTGATGATAATAAAATAAATGATGATGATTTTTTATATGCAAAAGAAAAAGGTTTGATGTTTGATTTTACAGATAAAATTATTAAACATGATGAACTTATAATAAGAATAAATAATCTAGTAAAAGAAATTAATTTTGAAAATACAGCCAGAGCATTTTTATGCAGTTTATCAACTAGGCAATTAAATTTAAGAAGTTTTATATCAAGTTTATACTTAGTCAAAAAAATTAATATTCATAGCTTCATTAATAATAAATCATCATATTGTAATGAATGCAATGACAATTATGGTATCATAGGCGATGACTTTAATTTAAAAAATAGAAATGTATATAATTTTGAAAAATATAAATGGGGAGGAGTAAGACTTGAACATTTATCATATATTTATTTTGATTTAGAAGAATTAAAAAAAATTAATGATTTTGAATTCTCCCCTACTCCAGATGATATAAAAATTTTTAATGATATTCTAAAACAAATAGATTCATACAACAATGAAAAAGATTCAGCAAATAAATTAGAAAAAACTTTAAAAGATATTTTCCCATCTTCAAAAAATGAAAGAATTATACTTTTAGAAATATTATCCTATTTAGATATTTTAGAAGCCAAAGAAGAAAGAGAATACAGAAATACCGAACTATCCGAAAAATTAATGCATTGGAGAGGCGGAGATTCATATAATAAAATTAATGCTTTGAATATTTTTAATGAATACATATTGGTATAATATTAATTCAATTTTTTATTGCCATACTTTGTATATTTTATAATAGAATTAATTCATTATAAAAATATTAATATAAAAAACAATATAATAAAAAAGCCCAAGGCTTTATTTTGGAATAAAACCTTGAGCAAAACACTATATTAAAAAACTATTCTTATGGGCTTTATATAATACCTGTTATTCTTCCTGCTATTTGATAGAATATAAAACTTACTATCCAAGCAACAGCCAATGTATAAATCATTAAGAAAGGTATCCATTTCTTACCTATCTCAGAACCTATAACACCAACAGCAGCGAAACAAGGAAAGTATAAAAGTACAAAGAGCAATAAAGTATATGCTACAACAGGATTAAACACAGGGTCATTTTGTAATGATTCTGTAAGCACTGTTTCATCACCATCTTCTATGGATTTTATTTGAGCTATTGTAGATACAAGAACTTCTTTTGCCGCTCCTCCAGCTACAAGTCCAATTCCTATTCTCCAATCAAATCCTAAAGGTTTTAATACTGGTTCTATAAATGTACCTATTTTACCAGCATAACTATGTTTTAAACCTTCAGAAGCAACCAATCTGTCATATTCAGTATTTAGTACTTCTTCATCATTAACATCTAAACCTTGAGAAACAGCCAATTCTTTAGCCTCTTTCATAAGTCTTGTATTATCTTCTTCTGTAGGTGTATATTGAGGGAATGTCATTAATGCCCAAATTATTACTGAAGCAGCAAATACATAAGTACCAGCTTTCTTAATATACATCCAGCCTCTGTCAAACATATGTCTTAATACAGCCTTAGCTCTAGGTATTCTATAAGGAGGAAGTTCCATTACAAAAGGAGTTTCCTCTCCTTTGAAAAATGCTCTCCTAAATATGAATGCCATTACAAATGCCATCAATACACCTATCATATATATACTAAACATAATTGAAGGAGCTATTTTTGGAGAGAAGAAAGCACCTATAAATAATATATAAACTGGGAGTCTTGCACCGCAGCTCATAAATGTAGTAATTAAAACAGTAACTATTCTGTCTTTTTTACTTCTTAAAGTTCTTGCCGCCATAACTGCAGGAATAGTACATCCAAATCCTAAGAAAAGAGGTATGAATGACTGACCATGCAAACCCAATTTATGCATTATCTTATCCATTAAGAATGCTGCTCTTGCCATATAACCGCAATCTTCCAAGAATGAAATTCCGGTAAATAATATCAATACAAGAGGAAGGAATGATAATACCGCACCAACACCGCCTATAATACCATCAACAACAACGGACTGTATCAAACTACCTTCTGGAAGAAGTCCTCCTACAAAACCAGACAATGCTCCTATTCCAGCTTCAAGCCAGCCTTGAGGATAAGCTCCAACCGTAAAAGTTACTTTAAATATTAACCATAATACAACCAAAAATATTGGAAGTCCTAACCATTTATTCAAGAATATTACATCAGCAGCCTCTGTAAAATTAAATGCTTGTATATTATCTTTATGAACAGCTTCTTGTAAAGCACCTCTTATATATGAATACCTTTTATCTGCCATTATAGAATCAGTTTTGGCATTCATTGAAGTTTCTAATTTTATTATTTCTTTATTTAAAGTTTCTATTACATCTCCGCCGTTATTACATTCTCTCCTAATAGAGTGAATAGCTCTTTCATCTTTTTCTAAAGTTTTTATAACAAGCCATCTTTTATGTAAATCGCTTATATCGCCTTGCATTTTATCAGTAATAGTTTTTATAGACTTCTCTACTTCTTCACCGTATCTTATAGCTGAATCCTGATGAAGTTTATTACCAGATTTATACATCTCCTCTATTTTTTCAAGTATCATAATAACACTTTCATATTTATTTCCATGAACTTTCATTACAGGAAGTTTGAATAATTCTGCTAATTTTTTTTCATCTATTTTTATACCGTTCTTTTCTGCATGTTCATACATATTAAGAACACATATAATAGGTATGCCTAATTCTATAAGCTGTAAGCTAAGATATAAATTCCTTTCTAAATTTGTAGAGTCTATAACATTTATTATAAAATCAGGCTTATCATTAAGAAGAACATCGCATGCCACAACTTCATCTTGTGAATAAGCACTTAAACTATATACGCCGGGTAAATCTATTAAATCATAAGTGTATCCGTTATACATCATGTTAGTTTGTCTTTTTTCAACAGTTACACCCGGATAATTTGCTACTTTATAATTAGCACCTGTTAAAGCATTAAATATAGTAGTTTTACCGGAATTAGGGTTTCCTGCCAAAGCAACTTTTAATTTTGTATTATTAGACGGAACCTTCACTTTTTTTGCTATATCATCTTTGTTTTCAATAAGCAAAGAATCATCTTCTTTTACTTCTTTATGATGTTCTGAATGCTTCAATACTCTTTCTTTTTTTATTTCTACTTCAGACTTAGCAACTTCTATACCGTTAGCTTCAGATTTTCTTAAAGAAATTTCATAATCCATAATATGAACTTGTATAGGATCTCCAAGAGGTGCTTTTCTTACAATCCAGCCTTTAGCTCCTGGGGTAAATCCCATTTCTATAATTCTTTGTCTAATTTCACCGTCAGTGGCTACTTTATCAACAACAAAACCTTCTTCAATATCTAGTTCTGTTAATTTCATAAATTTTCTCCTTGAAAATTATAACATATTTATAAAGTGTTAGTGTATTCTAACATTTAAAATAAAATTGTCAATAGAAAAAGTATATTTTTGTTATTTTATTATACAAAAAAATACACAATCTATACTATTTATACTGAATTTTTTTAAGTTTATCAACTGATAGACTTTACACAGATATTATCAACTTTTTTGTCGCTCAAAAAAGTTGCAAAAAACGCAATTACTAGAACTTTATATTTTAAGAATATATATTAAATATAGTGTAATACCCTAGTTTTAGGTCAAAAATGCAGTCTTTCGCGAAGCGTATCCGAGCCTGTCGAGGATATAGGTTCTTTTATACCAATAAAAGAACTGGGGTTCTGCGTAAGCACGCAGAGCGGTGGGCAAAGCCCTGCAAATATTTTAAATTAAAAAAATTATTTTGACAAAATATAATTGTTTAGGTTATATACTGAAAATTTTTAAGTTTGTCAACTGATGCACTTTATATAAATTTTATCTACTTTTTTGTCGCACAAAAAAGTAGCAAAAAACGCAATTGCTAGAACTTTATATTTGAAAAATACTTATTAAATATAGGATATATCCTAAATTTGGATTAAAAATGCAGTTGTTTTGGTTCTTTTATATCAATAAAAGAACTGGGGTGTGGGGCAAAGCCCCGCAAATATTTTAAATTTAAAAAAATTATTTTGACAAAATATAATTGTTTAGGTATATACTAATCACTATAATTTTTAATAATTATATTAAAGAACATATAACAAATTTCTATATTAACACAGTATTAGTTTTTACTTCCTATTACCATACTTATAGTTGAAAGTATTATTAAAACTGAACCTATAACAATATTTATAGTCAAATCTTCATTATAAATAAATATAGAAGCCACGACTGTAGTGGTAGGTTCAAACATATTAAGTATTGAAGCAAGCGAAGAACCTAATTTCTTTACACCATAAAGCAAAAGTCCAAGTGAAAATATAGTACAAAGTAAAGCTATTGCGGCAAAATTATAAAATACATATAAATTATTCAATAATTGCAAACTATTAGTAAATATTCCAACTATAAAAAAGACTACAGAAACTATTAAAGACATATAAAAAACTGAAACCATTGTATCAAGTTCAGCAAAACTGCATTTCTTATTAGCCACTATATATACACCATAAGTAACTGTAGTTATAAGAGCATATATTACTCCCAAGAATGATTCAACTTGCACAACTTTTGTGAGAAGGAATATACCAGTTATAGCAAGAACCATTGAAAGCACTTTTAAAATATTAGCCTTCTCTTTATACATAAATATCATTATTAACAATACTATAACAGGATATCCAAAGTGTATCATATTTGTAAGTCCTGCTGATATATACAATAATGCCTGAGATAAAAAGAAAAATGTTAATCCAAGTCCTATAACACTGAATATAAATAATTCTATAAATTGTCTTTTTGTTATTTTGAAGCTTTTCTTAGTAACAAGAATAATTATAAATAAAAAAACTGCTGTAATTAAATATCTATAAAAAACTATAGAAAGAGAAGAATAATTATACGGAATAATATTCTTAACAAAAATCGGCAAAAAACCATAGGCAATAGAACCTATGATTACTAATAAAACATGAAGCATTGTTGTCCTCTATATATTATAATATTGTAAAAAATTTAATTGGATATGTTATTTTAAGAATAAAAAATGAATTTTATGAAGTTCACTGCATAATAATAACCCTAAAATTAATTAAGATAATAATATATTATTTGTTTAATAAATCAATAGCAAACAATCTTATTATATGTTACTATAAGAATTTATTAGTATAATAAATAATTAAATGATTTATTATAGTTAAAAATCATAAAAACTAACCAAATCTGGCAAATAAATATATTTATTTTCTGATTGTAAGCTATCAAATCAAATATATACCAATTCAAGAGCATAACAAAAATATATATTTTCTACTTTATTATATTTACATTTTATGTTATTATTAAGTTTTAATAAAAAATATTTTTATTATTTATAGTTATTATTTGGACAATTTTATCATCTAATAAGGAGATTTACATAGAATGGGAGCAATGGATTTAGTATTCAAATTGATATTTGGCTCTAAAGAACAAAATGACGCTAAAGTATTAAAACCTATAGCAGAAAAAACATTATCATTTGAAGAAGAAATAAAAAAATTAAGCAATGAAGAATTAACTAATAAGACAAAAGAATTCAGAGAAAGAGTAGAAAAACACATAGGCTGTAAAACTGAAGATTTAGATTTAAGCAAAGATGAAAATAAGAAGAAACTTCAAGATATATTAGATGCAATATTACCGGAGGCTTTTGCTGTAGTAAGAGAAGCCAGTATAAGAACAACAGGTATGAGACACTTTGATGTTCAGGTAATGGGAGGAACAGTACTTCATCAGGGAAGAATTGCCGAGATGAAAACTGGTGAAGGTAAAACACTTGTTGCTACACTTGCTGTATACCTTAATGCTTTAACAGGTTTAGGTGTGCATGTAGTTACAGTAAACGATTACCTTGCTAAAAGGGACGCTGAATGGATGACTCCTATATACTCTATGCTTGGTATAAGCGTCGGTATTCTTGATAATACCAGACCTCATTCCCCAGAAAGAAGAGCAGTTTATAATTGCGATGTTGTTTATGGTACTAATAATGAATTCGGTTTCGACTACTTAAGAGACAATATGGTAACTAGAAAAGAAGACAAAGTTCAGAGAAAATTCTATTTTGCCATAGTCGATGAGGTAGACAGTATTTTAATAGACGAAGCTAGAACCCCACTTATTATATCAGGCCCTGCTGAGAAAAATATAAAAATGTACTATGAAATTGACAGAATAATACCTATGCTTAAACAGGCTGAAGTTGATGAAAGAATGCGTGAAGTTGCAGGCACTGGTGATTATGTATTAGATGAAAAAGATAAAAACGTATACCTTACAGAAGAAGGAGTACATAAAGTAGAAAAACTACTCAATGTTGAAAACTTATATGGTGCTCAAAGCAGTACAATAGTTCACCATGTTAATCAGGCATTGAAAGCACATAAAGTATTCAAACGTGATGTTGATTATATGGTTACAGACGGAGAAGTTTTAATAGTAGATGAATTTACAGGCCGTGTACTTGAAGGAAGACGCTACAGCGACGGACTTCACCAAGCTATAGAAGCTAAAGAAAAAGTTGCCATACAAAATGAATCTCAAACTTATGCTACAATTACATTCCAGAACTATTTTAGAATGTATCCTAAACTTTCAGGTATGACTGGTACTGCTGAAACAGAAGCTGAAGAATTCTACAAAATATACAAATTAGACGTTGCCGTTATACCTACTAATAAGCCTATAGCTAGAAAAGACTTATCAGATAGAATTTACAGAACTAAAAAGGCTAAATTTGAGGCATTAGCAAAATACATAAAAGAACTTCAAGATGCCGGAAAACCTGCTTTGGTTGGTACTGTATCAGTAGAAATGAACGAAGAATTATCAAAAGTATTCAAAAGACATAAGATAAACCATGAAGTTTTGAATGCTAAAAACCACTCAAGAGAGGCACAAATCATAGCACAGGCAGGAGAACCTGGAGCAGTTACACTTGCTACAAACATGGCAGGGCGTGGTACAGATATTGTACTTGGAGGTAACCCAGTTGCTAAAGGTGTTGCTGAAATAGAGCAAATACTTGTACTTATGAGAGATAAAGCATTCAAAGAGAGAGATCCTTATAAAAAAGAAGAATTAACAAAGAAAGTAAAATCAATAGACCTTTATAAAGAAGCATTTGTAAGAAGCGTTATATCTGGAAAAATTGAAGAAGCTAAAGAATTGGCTCAAAAGAATAATGCTGAAGAAATGATAGAAAAAATTGACAGAATTATACAGATAAATGAAAAAGCTAAAACAGATAAAGAAAAAGTATTGGCTGTAGGCGGATTGCATGTAATAGGTAGTGAAAGACATGAGGCAAGACGTATTGATAATCAGTTACGCGGTAGAAGCGGAAGACAGGGAGACCCAGGACTTAGTGTATTTTTCTTATCTCTTGAAGATGATTTAATGCGTTTATTCGGCGGTGAAAGAGTTTCTAAAATGATGCTTGCTATGGGAATGGGCGAAGAAGAAGAATTAGGTCATAAATGGCTAAATAAATCTATAGAAAATGCTCAGAGAAAAGTTGAAGGCAGAAACTTCGATATAAGAAAGCATTTGCTTGAATATGATGATGTTATGAATCAGCAGCGTATGGCTGTTTATGCTGAAAGAGATTATATACTTTACTCTGAAGATATATCTCCTAGAATAGAAGAAATAATTGCAGAAGTAACTGAAGATACTATTAAAGATATAAGCAATAATAAAAAGAATGTTGATTCTGTGGAAGTTACAAAATGGCTTAATAGTTATTTAATAGGTATTGATGAAGAAGCTGCCAATAAAGCTGTAGAAGGCGGAGTTGATAATGCTATAAAGAACCTTACAAATATATTACTTGAGGCATACAGAAAAAAAGCTGAAATGGTAGATACTAAAATATTCAGAGAAGTAGAAAAAAATATATTCCTATCAATAATAGATAATAGATGGAAAGATCATTTATTTGCTATGGATAGTTTAAGAGAAGGTATAGGACTTAGAGGATATGCTGAAAAGAACCCTCTTACAGAATATAAGCTTGAAGGTTATAAAATGTTTGTTGCTACAATGGATGTTATACATAATGAGCTTGTAAACCTTATAATGAGAGTCAGAATAGTTCCTAATTCATTTGATGCTATTGAAAGAGAAAGTGCTTTTGACGGCGGTGTTGAAGAAAAAGGAAATACAAGTGCTATGAATGGCGGAGCTCCTCAAAATGTATCAAATAAACCTAGAATGGCACAAGCTAATGTGAAAATGACTCAAAAAATAGGTAGAAATGATCCTTGTCCTTGCGGAAGCGGTAAAAAATATAAATATTGCCATGGAAAAGATAATAATCAGCAATAAAAAATAAATTTTTATTTTATAAAAGGCATGTATATTTACTATATATGCCTTTTTTATTGACAAAAATCAAATAATATTTTAATCAAACATCATAATTATACCAAATATAAGATGAATTTCATTATAAAAAAATAAAAAAGTAATCTTTTAATATGTTGCCGACATTAAAATATAAATTATAATTTCTAATTGATATTAATTAATAATATTAAAACTATGAAAAAATATATTTGTTTAATATTTTTAAGCATAACCCTATGCTGTTATACAGAAGAAGTATACATTATAAAAAATGAAAATGATAAATCTCATTTAGAAAAAATAAACAGAATAGAATATATCAAAAAAAATATCGTATACAATATAGACGAAACAATATATTACACTGATAATCTGTCAAGAATATACAAAGTAATAAGAAAAGAAAGCCTAATATTATCCAATGCAAAAAGAAATAATTATGCCCAAAGAAAGATAGTAGAACTTTATGGAATAAAAGAACAAGATCATGGAGGACATATCATTGGAAGGCAGTTTGGAGGTTCTCCTAATATTGATAATATCATACCAATAAATAAAAACGTTAATACAGGCGAAATGCTAAAAATGGAAATGGAATGGAAAGATATACTAAATAACCATGGAAAAGTAGAAGATATAATAATAGATATAAATTACATATACACAAATATGCGTCCAAATATAATAAAAATCAATTATAAAGTAGAACAAGATTACACTAATTACAGAATAATAAAGATATTCACAAATACAATAATAACCAATAACTACAAATAATAAACGCCTCAAAATTATCAAACAATTTTGAAGCGTCTTAAATATTTATAGGAGTATGTTAACTAACTTTTAGATAATTCCTTATCTTCAGTCTTAACAGACTTTGTATAAGAAAATATCAAAGAGCCATCATTAGCATCAACATTAATTATATCACCCTCTTCTATATTACCAAAAAGTATTTCTGTACTTACATAATCTTCTATTTCTTTTTGTATAGCTCTTCTCAAACTTCTAGCACCATACTTCTTATCAAAACCCTTATCTATTATATAGTTTTTAGCTTCATCAGATAAGTTGATAACTATATTTCTTTCTTTTATAGCCTCATTTAACTCTTTAAGCATTATATTAATAATGTCTTTAAGATCTTCTTTAGTAAGTGTATGGAATACTATAATATCATCTATTCTATTCAAGAACTCTGGGTTAAAGTTTTGTTTTAGTTCTTCTAAAGCAAAGTTCTTTATATCATTAGCATCTTTTTCGCTTCCCACAGCATTAAATCCTAAAGAACTTCCTTTAACAATATCTCTAGCACCTAAGTTGCTTGTTATAATGATGATAGTATTAGAAAAATCAACTTTCCTTCCAAAATTATCAGTAAGCTGACCTTCTTCAAGCACCTGCAAAAGAATATTAGTAACATCAGGGTGAGCTTTTTCTATCTCATCAAAAAGTATAAGTGAATAAGGTTTTCTTCTTACTTTCTCAGTAAGTCCGCCGCCTTCCTCATAACCTACATATCCTGGAGGGGCTCCTATAAGTCTGCTTACAGCAAATTTTTCCATAAATTCACTCATATCTATTCTAATAAGAGCATCGCTATCGCCAAACATAAACTCTGAAAGCACTTTAGCTAAAGCAGTTTTACCAACACCAGTAGGGCCTAAGAAAATAAAGCTTCCTAAAGGTCTTTTAGAAGTTTTTAATCCTGCTCTGCTTCTTCTTATAGCTCTTGATATAGAAGCTATAGCCTCTTGCTGTCCTACAACTTTTTGATGAAGCTCTTCTTCCATATCTATAAGTCTTTTACTTTCTGAATTTAATAATCTCTTTATAGGGATATTTGTAATTTCAGATATAACGTATCTTATATCATCTTCCTCTATAAATGTTTCTATCTTATCACGTTCTTCACGCCATTTTTCTTCTTTTTTAGTAAGTTCTTCCTGTAATGCGGTAATTTCATCTCTTATTTTAGCAGCTTCTTCAAAGTTTTGATTATCAACAACATTTTTCTTTTCTTGATTGAGTTCTTCTATTTTCTTTTCTAAATCTTTAAACTCAGCTGGTCTAGTCATATTAAGAAGTCTTGCTCTTGAACCTGCTTCATCTATTAAGTCTATTGCTTTATCTGGTAAATGTCTTTCAAATATATATCTTTTACTCAAAATAGCTGCTGCTGCAATAGCTTCATCAGTATATTTTACTTTATGATGTTCCTCATATTTACCTTTTATACCGTTTAAAATTTCTATAGTATCTTCTATGCTAGGTTCTTCAACATTGATAGGCTGAAATCTTCTAACCAAAGCACCGTCTTTTTCTATATATTTTTTATATTCATTAATAGTAGTAGCACCTATACATTGTATCTCACCGCGTGAAAGTGCCGGTTTTAACATATTAGCAGCATCTAAAGCACCTTCAGCACCGCCTGCACCTATTAATGTATGAAGCTCATCTATAAATATGATAATATTATTAGCTTTTTTAATTTCTAAAACAATATTTTTTATTCTTTCTTCAAATTCACCTCTGTATTTTGTACCAGCTACAACAGAAGATAAATCAAGAGTAAGTACACGTTTTTTAAGAAGTATATCTGGTACATCTCCGGCAACTATTTTTTCTGCCAGACCTTCAACTATAGCTGTTTTACCTACACCAGGTTCGCCAAGAAGTATAGGATTATTCTTTTTTCTTCTTGAAAGAATTTGAACAACTCTCATAACCTCATTTGATCTGCCTATTACTCTATCAAGAGCCTTATCACGTGCCATTTTAGTTAAGTCACGTGCAAATTGATCCAATGTAGGAGTTTTTACTTTTTTTACAGTATCATCTTGATGAGTTTGCTCTGAAGAAGATGCACCGCTGCCTGCAACACCAAGCATTTTTAATATTTCCTGTCTTAATACAGTAAGTTCAAGTCCTAAACTTGTAAGTACATTATAAGCAGTACCGCCTTCCTCTCTTAATAAACCAAGAAGCAAATGCTCTGTGCCTATATAATTATGGCTTAAAGCCCTAGCTTCTTCAGCTGATCTACTAATTAGTTTTTGCACTCTAGGTGCTGTAGGTAAAGTTCCAAATACCTTAGTAGAGGAAGATTTTACCATAGTAGATTCTAATTCTAATTTTAATCTATCCAAATCTATTTTCAATCTCATCAAAACACGAGTAGCTAAAGCCTCTGATTCATGCAATAACCCTAAAAGAATATGCTCTGGAGTTACCATATCATGATTTAATCTTTTAGCTTCTTCCTGAGCATATAATTCTATAACCTTTTTTGCTTTACTTGTTAAATGGAATTGAAACATATTATAATCCTGTATATATAATAATATTATATACTTTGAAATAAATTTTATTTTTTAATAGCTATTATCGGCTATAATATACTATAGCCTTAATAGCTAATCAATAACACACATTAACTATATAATTGATGATAATGCCTAATATAGTATAAATGATGAATATCTTTTAATCAAATAAAACTACTATTAGCTACATTAACAACATTTACATTAGTTCTAGTAGTTGATGCAGTATTTACATTCAAATTATTATTATCATTACTGTTAGGAGCTGAATAAAGTAATGAGAATACTAATGCCAAAACGATTGCTGTAGATAGAGCAAAAGAAAGTCTAGCTGAACACATAAAAGCATAGAATGGATTTATCTTTGTATTTTTTATATTTTCCATTTTAGCTCTTTGCAACATGTACTGCCATTCTCTATCTGGCAAACTTGGCAAGTCGAAATAATGTCGTTTTTTTTCGATTTTGCTTTTAAATTGCATCATCTCATGTAGTTTCATAAAAGAGTCCTTTCTTTTTCTAATAGCGATTTCATTTTTTTAAGAGCATAAGAATAATTACTCTTAGCAGAATCGCTTGATATATTTAAAATATCTGCTATTTCTTTATATGAGTAATTCTCATAATACCTCAATATAAAGACATCTCTTTGTTTTCCCTTCAATTTAGTAGATGCATTGTATATCTTTTCCTGCAGATATATTCTTTCATATTCTTTTTCTGTATTATATCTTTTATCATCTACTACTTCTAATTTTTCTAAGTAAGGTGATTCTCTTCTATAAGCTTTTGAATACATATTGATAGCTGTATTACTTATTATACGGTATAACCAACCTTTAAAGTAATTGCGTTCTTCATATCTGTCTATGGCTTTATAAACACGTATTAATACATCTTGTGTCAAATCCATAGCATCTTCATAGTTATGCATAAAACGATATGATAAATTAAATATATAGTTTTTATATCTAGTTAACAATATATCTAATGCTTCATTATCACCTTTCTTATGTGCCTCTATTAATTCATAATCTTTTAATAATTCTTTTTCTTTTATTTCTATCATCTCTACAAACTCCAATTTAACTGTTCTTAAATAATATACACATTATTTATAACAAATACAATAACATTTAAGTAAAATCAAGCCATATAACTTTCTTTCAAGAAATTCTTATTAGAACCATCTAATTTTTTCTTATCATTGCTTGAATTTACTGCCTCTTTCTCATTAAACGCACACTCTATATCATACTTAGTAAGTGTCAAAGCGTTTCCTTTTACACCATCTAAATTAAAAAGTATATTGACCATTGCTGTTTCAACAATACTTTTTAATGATCTAGCTCCCATATTCATACTTGAAGCTTTATCTACTATAAAGTTTATAGCTTCAGACGTTACTGTTAACTTCTTACCTATACTCTTAAAAAAGTCTGTATATTTTATAATAGGAGATTCTGAAGTTTTTGTCAAGATATCTTTTAAATTTTCATTTGTAAGCTCATTCAATGTTACTATTATAGGTATTCTTCCTATAAACTCCGGTATCATACCATATTTTTCTATATCTTTAACATCAACCTGACTCAATATCCTATCTTTTTGAAGTTTATTAATAACAGCATTGGAACCGAAACCTAAACTGCTTTCTCCTTTAAGACGCATCTTTATAATATCATCAAGTCCTACAAAAGCACCACCAAATATGAATAATATATTTTTAGTATTCATAAGTATGCCGTCACTTGAATGCATCATACGTCTGTCACCGAACTCAGGAACCCTAATATCCTCTCCATTCATCATAGAAAGTAAAGCCTCTTGCACTGCTTTATCAGAAGGATTGCCTGTAGTTGATTGATGTGCATCTGCTTTTGCAATTTTATCAACTTCATCTAAAAATACTATACCATGCTGAGCTTTTTCTATATCGCCATTAGCTTTTCTATATAAATTATAAAGTACAACCTCTACATCATCACCTACATAGCCTGTTTCTGTAAGTGTGGTAACATCAGCACGGGCAAAAGGAAGTCCTAAAATATCTGCTAATGTCTTAACTAAATAAGTCTTACCAACACCTGTAGGCCCTATCATAAGTATATTAGATCTAAATGGAATTTCTTTATTTCCATTTATTCTAAGACAATGTAGATAAGCATGAACAGCTAATGCCTTTTTAGCCTCATCTTGACCTATCACTGTTTTATCTAACTCTGATACTATCTCCTTAGGTGTTAAAATAGCAGATTCTGAAGATTTCTTCTTGCCATTAAATTTATTTTCAGATGTGTATTTCCTTATAACTTCTTCGTTATTAAGAATACCTTCTATTATACCATAATTATCTTTCTCCAAAAAAGCAAAAATAACTTTGGAATTTACAAAAGTTACTAATGTATTGCTTATCTCTAATATTCCGCCGCTTGGATATGGCTCATGAGATAATACAAATATACCGCTTGACATTAATTTGCTTTTTGAATCAAAATAATGGTACTTATTTATATAAATATCAGAATTCAATGTTATAAGCTCTAATATCCTTCTTATAGATATTGCTGACATTGAATCACCGTAAATTGTATATACTAAAACTGAATATAATATAAATCTCTCATCTAAATTTAATTCTCTTTCAGCTATAAATTTTTCTATATTAAAATTATATTTCTTGAAAGTAGATATTTTTCTTACATCGCCTTTTAAAGAATTAACAAGCAAATCTATTTCATTAGCATTATTTAATGTTTTTTCATTATTTGATACAACTTCATCATCATAACCTAATGCTCTGTCTATATTACTTGACAATCTTCTAGTCATATCATTTCTGTCAGATATTAAATTTAATGTATAAACGATTTTAGTGATTATTTCAAAATACACTCTAAAGGCATCTTCCCTATCTTTATATTTTTCTTCGGATTTAGGTTTTTCATCTTTTTTCTTCATAATTTTCTCCTAAAAATTATTTAAACTAAATTACCTATTAAATCATATTCTGTATTATGAGTTATATTTACCTTAACAATATCACCTATATTGATTTTTTTATCATTTTCTATATAAACTTCAACATATCCGTCAACTTCAGGAGCATCGTATTTACTTCTGCCTATAAACTTATCATCATCTTCTTTTTTCTCTATCAATACATCTATAGTTTGTCCTATAAATCTTTCTAATCTTCTTTCAGAAACTTCTATAGCCTCTTTCATAAGTTTTTCTCTAAGCATCATTTTAGTATGTCTGCTTATTTTAGGCTTATTTAATGTTAATGCCTTTGTATTTTCTTCTTCAGAATAAGTGAATACACCTACCCTATCAAGCTCAGCTTTTCTTACAAATTTCAATAACTTTTTAAATGACTCTTTTGTTTCTCCTGGAAATCCTACTATTAATGATGTTCTTATAACTGCATTTTTATCGTAGCTTCTTATTTTATCAATCATTTCTCTGTAGAATTTGTATCCTCTTGTACCTCTGTTCATATCTTTTAATATTTCTTTATCAACATGCTGTAAAGGTATATCAAAATATGGTACTACTTTATCTGTATTAAAAAATGCATCTATTATTTCATCATTCAAAACAACTGGATTTTGATATAATACTCTTATCCATTCAATGCCTTCTACTTTAGAAAGTTCTTTAAGCAAATCCGGCAAAGCTAATTTACTATATATATCATATCCATAAAATGTTGTTTCCTGAGCTATCAAATTGATTTCTTTAGCACCTTTTTTAGCATAATTTTCAGCTTCTTTTACTATCTCTTCAATCTTTCTGCTTCTATGCTTTCCCCTTATACTTGGAATAGCACAAAAACTGCAGTTTGCATGACATCCGTCGCTTATTCTTATATAAACACTGTAATCTGAACCGGTATTAACCCTGTCACCATACTCTTTATATTCTTTATTATTTTCAGCATCATGGAAACCGTCTTTTTCTACAGCAGTAAGTATCTTTTCTAAATCATGTATGCCTATAGCGGAATCAACTTCTTTAAACATATCGAGGAAATTATCTTTATATCTTTCACTCATACAGCCTGATACTATTAATCTTTTACATTTTCCGTACTTTTTATACATAGAATGATCAAATATAGCATCAATGGATTCTTTTTTGGAATCTTCAATAAATGCACATGTATTTATAACTATAACATCTGCTTCTTCCGGATTATTTACTACCTTGAATCCATTTTTATTTAAAATAGCTAATATATGTTCGCCGTCAACTGTATTTTTTTCACAGCCTAAACTATGTAAATATATGTTCTGCAAAGTGATTATCCTTTTTCTTTATTATTTTAAATATACTTAAATTATCAAAATAGTCAATTTTTATTTTTTAATAATAACTATTTTTATTTACTAAATATTACAAGCAAAAATACTTTATTTAGAAACTATAATCGGAATTATTATTTAGTATCTGACATAATAAGATTATATCTAGTAGAATCATTCAAATTCTTAACCCATTTTATAGTCTTATTAACTGTTTCACCTGAAGCACCAACATTAATAACTTTTCCATTAACTTTTACTACAACCTCTCCAGCATTACCTATAGTAAGCATAACAACATCTTTAGCTTCTAAATATAATGTTTTACCGCTTAAAAGGTTTGTAGTAGCTGGTCTATTAGAATCTATAAAATATCTAACATATACAAAATGTTTAGCTGTTATCTCTATTCTGATATCAACTTTTTCTGTATCCTGTTCTATGTAAGTTTCACCATTAATTACTGTAAGATTAGTAGAAAGATTTCCGCCATTATAATTAGCATTTAGCTCTGGAGTTTCAATATCATTACTATAACCAGTATTAACCATTTGATTTTCTTCTAATCTTTCCATTTCAACTGTAGCAGAATTATCATAAACTTCTACAACACTTATTTTGAAATCATTTATACCATTTCCATTCAAATCTAATATTATAGGATTGCTTTTAGAAAAAGATAAATCCTGTCCGTTTATATTGATATGTACAACATTACCTATAGTGTTAAATTTTATTGTAGCTGAAATTCCTAAAGGCTTAAAATATATAACATCACCTACTTTTACACTTTGTTTAGCTTTACTATCAACTATATTCTTTGATATTTCAGTTTCTGGTCTGTTTTGCTTTTTATTAGAAGAAAATAATCCTAATATATTGTTTCTATTAACAACAATAACTGCTATAACAACAATAATAGCAAGTATAATAATAACTGTAGGCATTATAGGTCTTGTATTTCTAGTTCTTAATTTGTACAAGTCCTTTTTTGGCATAAAAAGCAAATCTGTTTCAGCATTACTTGTAGAACTTATATTTTTATTCTTTCTATTAGTTTCTTTTATTGTTTTTTCTTCATTTTTTTCTGAATTAATTGTATCTTTTAAACTCTCTTTAGGAGGGGTTTCTTTTTCTTTAGGAGTACTGTTTTCTTGTTCAGTACTTTCTTTAGGAGTTTCCTTTGCTTTCTTGAAAACTTTATTATTTTTAGTATTCTTTAATAGGTCTTGTTCTGATTTTATACCATTTTTTTGTAAATTGTATCTCTCAAGAACCATATTAGCATCTAAAGATAATTTATCACTTAAATTCTTAATGAATCCTTTTACATATATTTCGCCAGGCAATACATCAAATTCTTCATTTTCTAAAGCTTTTATAAATCTGGCAACTATATGAGTAGTAGCCTCAAGTTCTTCTATAGTAAGCCCTTTTTTTTCTCTAGCATTCTTTAATATTTGACCAATAGTTTCCATATAAATCCTTAAAGTTAATTATTTGGTACTAAACCATCTTTCAAAACTTGCATATTTTCATCTATAGTTGGTTCAAAATCCTTGTTTCCATCTTCATATCTAGGATTATATCTAATGCTTGTAAATAAATACTCTACAGGAACATTAGTTGTTGTTATTCCTAATATTCTTATAATCATACCTGTATTATCAACCCATAAATGAATCTTTGTAAAACCTGTTCTATCTACACTAGCTTGCTTAGATGTTAAAAGCATATGATAAGCTTTTCTAGTATCATTACCTGCATAAGATGAACTATTATATTTAGCAATACCTAAGTCTGAATCATTAAAACTATTAAGTGATACTAATTCCCTTTCATCATAAAAATCTATATTAAATTTAGTTGTAAGTCTTAATATTCCTTCAGCTGTATATATAGCACCTGAATCACCATAATTTAACTTTTGCTCAGCTACAACATTATTCCTAGGAAATATTATCCATAATGTTTCACCATTACAATATATTGACTGTCCATTTCCGCCTCTACTATATTCCATTCTAAATAGATTAGGATTTTTAGTTATAACTGTACCGTAAGATATCTTTTCTCCGTTCCTTTCCACAAAATTAGCTGAAAAACCGTTAATTTTAGTGAATCTATTGGATATCATACTGACAACTTTTTCCGGTGTCATTATTTGGGTATATGCTGATTGCATACTAATTAATAATATAATAAATATAGCAATTTTTTTCATAAATATTTTAATTTTTCCTTGATTTAAATAAATTACATCTATACTAATTTAATATGATATAATAAAAATACATAAAAAACAAGCATTTTATTTTTTTATTTAAAATCATTAAATATTATTAAAGAACCAACATGTTTCATACTCATTTTTAACAAAAAACGAGTGTGAAAATTAATTTTTTTATTAAAATATGTAGTATTTACAAATTATAGGAACTATATATTACTTCACATTAATGACTTATTTAAAAATTAAAGTATATTATTTAACACAAAAATAATTATTAAAAATATCACATTATTATTAATAATATTTTTTAATTAGGAGGAATAATATGAAAATAAAAGAAATAAATAATACAAAATACAATTTATCTAAATCTAAAAACATATATAGCAATAGAAGTGCAATAATACAAAATGATGAAGAAATAATACTTCTTCTTGGAAATGAAATACATAATGAAGGAATTGTTGATGTAGAAACAGCAGTATATTTATCTTTACCGAGTTTCTTAAGGCTATATGATACATTAAAAGAAAAAGTTGACTTATTTAGAGAAGGAGGAAATTTATTATAAAAAATTGTATATAAGGAGTTTTTTAAGTTTATGAAAAATAATTATAATAATCATATAGAAGAATACATATTAAAAAATGAACATAATATAATTTTAGTTATAAAAATGGATATTAATAAAAATATATATAATGACCTATACAATATATTAAATAGATTATTAGAAAATGGTGCTAGAAACATAATAATATATTTTAGAAACAATATTAAATATATAATTTCTAATGCTATATATTTAATGATTGAAACACAAAAAGTGCTTGAGTTCAGAGGCGGGACAATGATATTAACAGGATTAAATGAATATGCAAAATGGTCATTAAAATCATTAGAAGCACATAAGAAAATTAAAATATCAGATAATATTGAAAATGCTATAAACGAAATAAAAGCATAATAAAATATAAAAAAATAAGCATGGAGAGAAAAAATCTCCTTGCTTATTTTTTATTCACTAAATATTTAATTAAATAATTATTGATTATTAGTTAATACCGCATTTACAAAATCTTCATAATTAGCATTTACCAAACTATAAACATTTAAAAATCCATTTGTAGACATTATACTAGAAGCTATTGAAGCTCTGTTTCCGCTCCTACAATAAACTATGTAATCTTTGTTTTTATCCAAAAGATTTATCTTACTTATAAAATCAGTATTCATAACATCAATATTAACTGAATTTGGTACGCTGCCTGCCATATACTCTTCTGCTGTTCTTACATCTAATAAAATTAAATTAGTAGATTTTGTCATTAAATCTAATGCTTTTTTTAAATTAATATCATTATAAGTTTTTTTGGAACAAGAGAGCATTAGAAATAAAAATAATAAAATAATGCCAAAATACAATAAAGACTTTTTCATTTTTTTATATTTCCTTTTAACTATTTTTTATAAATTTTATTAATTAACATAATATTATATTTATATATTTTGTCAAACAGTTTTTAATAATAAAAAATAAATTATATATTTTAAAAAAATTCATTATTACATAAATATTTTATGATATATTTTCTTATACTTTCTTTATTTTTATTTGTTATTATTATATAATTAATACAATTATTTTTAGCGGATAATTTTTTTATGGTAAAAAAGATATGTTGTTTATTAGCTATGATGATATTAGTATTATCTTGTGCTGACAAAAATAAAAAAGAAGAAAATAAAAAAGATTCTATAAATATTATAGAAGATGATGAATATATAAAAAACATAGTAAAGGATTCTTCTAAGTAATTAACTAATTATTAAAATGGAAAAAACATCATGTTTATCAATCAACAAATAAAGGCCTATATATGCACATCTTTCAGCATATTAATGTGGGGCATAACTTTCATTTCAACAAAAATATTATTAAATGATTTCTCTCCAATAGAAATTCTATTTACTAGATTTTTATTAGGTCTTATATTATTAATGATAATATATCCCAAAAACAATAAAATATATTCAAAAAAAGAAGAACTATTATTCGCTCTTACAGGATTAAGCGGAGTTACACTTTATTATTTATTTGAAAATATAGCATTAAATTATTCTCTAGCTTCTAATGTAGGAATACTTGTTGCTATAGGACCTTTATTTACCGGAATATTTGCTGCTATTTTTTTAAAAGAAAAATTAAAACCTAATTTCTTTGTAGGATTTATATTTGCAATAATTGGAATTGCTATAATAACTTTCAATGGAAAATTTGTATTAAAAATAAATCCTATAGGCGATATGTTTGCATTGCTTGCTGCTGTTATGTGGGGATTATATTCCGTACTTGTAAAAATTATGGGAGATTTAGGACATAGATCAATAACTATAACAAAGAAAACATTTATATATGGAATAATATTCATGCTCCCTATAATGTTTTTAATGAAATTTAATGTAAGCATAAACGATTATTTAAAACCAATAAATTTAATTAATTTTATATTTCTTTCATTTGTAGCATGCACATTATGTTTTATCACTTGGGCATATTCAACAAGAATTTTAGGTGCAGTAAAAAACAACACTTATATATACATTATACCTATAATAACATTGATAGCTTCAAAAATAGTATTGAATGAAAACATTACTATATTTGCTGTTATTGGTGTAGCATTAATATTATTAGGTGTGATAATATCAGAAACAAATTTATTTTCTAAAAAAGCAATAAAAAATAATAAATGAGTATATACCTAAACAAATATACTTTGTCAAAAATAAATTTATATTTTTAATTTTATATTTGGGGCTTTGCCCACCACTCTGTGTGCTTCGCAAGCACCCCAGTTCTTTTGCGACCGAAGGGAGTGCCTGCGACCATAGGAAGTCCTTTAGGGCGGTATTGGCACAAAGAAGCTATATCCTCGATAAACTCGGATACGCTTCGCGAAAGACTGCATTGTTAGTCAAAATATAGTTTTCATATTATATTTTAAAGAAAACTTAATAATATTTTATGCTATTAATAAATAAAAAATTACATTTATAAATAATTCAAAATTGACAAAATATATTTGTTTAGGTATATACTAAAGATTTTAAGTTTGCCAAAATTAGTTAATATTATTGCTATACTCGCGACAAAGCCCGCCTTGCAAAGCATACCTTTGCAAGGTGCAGCCAATAATAAAAAAATAAACAAATTTTACTGACTATACTTTTTATAATTATTTATTTTTTTTCTTCGTACTTTTTTCTTTGTATTCATTTTTGAAATAATCACAATACTGTGATACCGGGCATTTAGAACATAATGGAGAAATAGGTTTGCATAAATTCTGTCCATACACAACCAAAGTGTCATTATAAACTCTCCAATATTCTTTAGGAAGTTTATCTCTCAAAGCAAATTCTGTTTCTTCCGGAGTCTTTGTATTAACATATCCGAATCTATTAGATATTCTATGAACATGAGTATCAACACATATACCATCTTTATCAAATGCTTCTGTTACAACTAAATTAGCAACTTTTCTTCCAACACCTTTAAGTTTTAAAAGCTCATCAATTTCGTCCGGAACTTTACCGTCAAAATCGTCTATTATCATTTGAGAAACTTCTAATATATTTTTTGCTTTTACTTTATAAAATCCAACAGGATATATTAACTTTGCAATTTCTTCTTCTGATAATTTCAACATATCTTCAGCAGTTCCAGCATGTTCAAACAATCTCATTGAAGCATATCTAGTTGTAGGATCTTTGGTTCTAAGAGAAAGCATTGTTGATATTAAAATTTTATATGCATCTCTATTTGTTAATAATTTTATTTCAGTTACAACAGGCATCGGCATTTCTTTAGTAACTTTAGTAAGCTCTTTCATTATTGGGTGAATATCATTATCATTCATAAAAACAACCTCAGCAATATACAATCATTACATATTAAATAAATACATAAATTTAGAATCTTTTTTTATAAAAGGCTTTAATTCAGAATATGTAAAATCGATTTCTATAACTCCTTGAGCATATCCAGATATTTTATATACAGGCCATATAAATTTTATACCTGTGGGTGTAATATCAAATATATCACTCAATTCTATAGAATAAAAATCAAAAAAATCTTTTTCAGTAAAATTTCTTAATAATTTGCTTCTCATCAAATTTATTAATTCTCTGTCATTTTTATTTATTATCAGTTCTGATAAATTAACTCCTATCCTATCTCCGCTTTCAATTGAATATATTAAAGGAATAGAATTATATATTCCATGCATTCCTCCGATATAAGAATAATTATAAAGAGAAAATGATATTATTTTATTATCTATAAAAGAAACATTAATTTCCTTTCTCATATAAAAATCTGAGTCATTATTAGAAGACTGCTTCCAATCATTATACTCCACAAGAATATCATTATTCAAAATGAATTCAATTCTATTTGAATTCAATGATTTTATACCATCAACATCTAAAGATATTTTATCTATAGCATTAAGATTATTATCATTGATTATAATGACAGCATCTTTGCTGGATTCAAAAGTAGCATTGCCTGCTTCTGAATCTGCTTTTAATACAGAATTAATAATATCTAATTTATTTATAGGATAAGTTAAATCATTTGAAAATTCAAAATCATATTTATTGTTTCCATCAAAAGAAGTCCATTCCCCTGAAAAAATCAGATCTTCAGTTACACTTCCCTCAAAATATCCTGTAATTCTATTATTAACTTTTTCTTTTATATAAACTGTATTATTTGATATACTTCCTTCTATATTAATAAATTGATTTATAGTATCATAATAATATTTACCTGAAATATTATCATTATTATTAATATATAAATAAAGATATATCTTAGAATTACCTATCTTTCCGCTGCAAAAATAAAATTTCCTTGTAGAGATAGTTGTATCTTGAGAAAATAAATTACTTGCTGAAAAGATAAGCATTAGTATACAAAAAAACTTTAACAATCTCAAATTATACTCTTTTATGAAATTTTTAATTTTATTATATATATTTAATAAAAATAAAACAAGTAGTTTATATATTTTATATTATATAGTTTTTATAACATATTAATGGTATATTAATATAAATCTTTCAATGATAAATTTGCACCATACAAAAAATGGGCATATCATTATAAATGACATACCCATTAAATATTAAATAATAGTTTTTATATTTTATTTAGCAATGTAATTAACTATTCTAGCAAATTTATCAGCAACTAATGAAGCACCGCCAACTAAAGCACCATCTATATTAGGCATATTTAATAAATCATCAGCATTTTTTTCATTAACGCTTCCGCCGTAAAGAATTCTCATATTATCAGCAACACTGTCATTATAAAGAGATTTTAAAGTTTCTCTTATAGTTTTATGTACATCATCAGCATCTTGAGGAGTAGCAGTTTTACCAGTACCAATAGCCCAAACAGGTTCATAAGCTATAACAACTTTATTAGCTTCAGCTTCAGTTAAGCCTTTGAATGCTTCTTTAGTTTGACCGCTCACTATATCAGAAGTAATTCCTTTTTCTCTTTCTTCCAAATGTTCGCCAACACATAAAACAGGTATAAGATTTTTATCTAAAGCTCTTTTAACTTTTTTATTAATAAGTTCATCTTTTTCACCAAATATGTCTCTGCATTCAGAGTGACCTATAATAACATATTCACAGCCAACTGCTAAAAGCATATCAGCAGAAATCTGTCCAGTAAAAGCACCTTTTTCTTCAAAATATAAATTTTGAGCACCTAATTTGATGTTAGTGCCTTTGATAACATTATGAACATCACTTAAACAAGTAAATGTAGGAGCTATCATAATATCTCTGTCTTTTACATCTTTAACTAAATTTTTTAACTGTTCAACTAATTCTAAAGCTTCTTTATTAGAATTATTCATTTTCCAGTTACCAGCAATAAGTTTTTTTCTAGCCATTTTATATCTCCTTAAAATTTTATTTAATTAATTTACTTAAATCTTTAAAACCTTCAACTTTTGCATGTTCTATATGCCAGAAAAGAATCATTTCAGTACTTACAATATTAGCACCGATTTTTCTCATCTGTTCTAAAGCAATATTTTTATTTTCTAAAGTTCTTGAAGAACAAGCATCTGCCACAACATATACATTATAACCATTTTCTATTAGATGAAGAACGCTGTAATAAACACAAACATGAGTTTCTATACCAAAAACAATAATATTCTTTTTATCAAAAGAATTAAATTCTTTTACAAAATCTTCAGTACCAAATATACTAAAATAATCTTTAGCAAATAACTTATGATTATTAGGTAATATTATTCTCTCATCAGTAGGTCCAAGTCCTTTAGGATATTGTTCAGTTACTAAAGTAGGAATATTATAAATATCAGCAGTTCTAAGTAAAATATTTGTATTTTTTATTAATGCATCGCTATCATTCATAGCGGATATTATTTTACCTTGCAAATCTATGCATATATATAAAGACTCTTCTTTGTCTAATATAGGTTTATTCATTAATTTCATAAATAAGTCCTTAAAATAATTATTAATATTATTAAAATTATAAGACAAAAAATAAAAAAATACAATAAAAAAAGGGGAAACTTTAACAGTTTCCCCTTAATTTATTATTTAGCTTTTTTTATTCAAAACTAATTATTATTGAGCTTGCTCTTCAGCAGCACCAGTGTCAGCAGCAGCTGTATCAGTAGTACCTTGTTCAGCAGCAGCACCGTCACCTATACGTCTTTGTTCAAGATCTCTTAATTCAGCTTGTTCACGTATTCTAGCAGCTTCAAGAGCTTGTCTTCTATCGTTTTGAGTTTTTAAGATTTGCCAAGTAGCTTCATCATCGATATCTTCTTCGAAATCAACAACTACTACATCGTACTCAACTGTTACGTCTTTAACGTAAGTAATGAAGTCTCCACCTTGAGTATCTTTAGTTCTGTAGAATCCTAAAGAATCTAATTTGATAGATGGAAGCATTTTAGGATAAAGAGGTTCTCTTACTAATACTCTGTCACGAACATTAGGTAAGTATTCTCTGTTTTCCCATCTTACTTGTCTCCAACCGTTGAAGTAAACAGTACCCATTGGATAAGATTTTAATTCACCAAATTCATTTTGTAAGTTTACGAAGTAGCTAACTAAGAAGTTACGACCATAAACCCAAGAACTTATAGATTTAATTTCTCCAACGTTATGTATAACACCTTTACCTTCTGTATATTTAGCACCATCAGCACCGCCATACATTTCAAGTTCATATACTGGTTTTACTAAAGCATAGCTGTTCCAAGCTGCTAATGGGAAATGTACTCTTACACCAAGAACTTTACCAGCTTCCCAAGCACCATTGTTACCTTTACTGTCTACGTTAGTAACATAAGAATTTCTGCGATTTTCTGTTAATCTAGCAGATTCATTCAACCATACTACCCAGTTATCATTATAAATGTTTTCTGCAACTGGAACTAATTCATTTGTATCACCTTCTCCAGCTTGTAAGTTGTCAGCATTACCTGTTAAAGCAAAATCAATCAAAGTTGAGTTTGTTAAACCGTAAGCAGATGCAGCGATAAAAATGGAAGTTAATACTACGAATAACTTTTTCATAATTTATTGCACTCCTTGTACTAATTAATAAGCATAATAATACAACTTTTATACACTAAATTTCTTAATTTGTCAAGCAAATTTAATTAAAAAATAAATCATTATTTGACATTATATATTATTAATGTACAATCTTACCTAAAAAATGTAGTTATGTAAATTAAATAGCTAAAAGGACTGTGTTATGGCATCAAAAAAAACTGCAAATAAAGCTCAAACTAAGACTATAAAACCGCCTATTTTATTTTCAAAAACACAAGAAATTATTACAAAAATTACTAAACAATTGGATGCTCCTTTGCTTGCTTACTGGAATTCTAATGGCGGAAGTGTATGTCAAAATGATGTTATAGTATTATCTGATGTTCTTAAGCATATTGGAAAATGTGATAAAATATATTTCTTTATCAAAAGTTCTGGAGGAAGCGGACAGTCTTCTCTAAGAATAGTACATCTTTTAAGACAGTCTTGTAAAAAAATAATAGCTTTATTGCCTTTAGAAGCTGCCAGTGCTGCTACTATGCTTTGTTTAGGTGCTGATGAAATACAAATGGGGCCTTTAGCTTTTATTACTGCTGTAGATACTTCACTTCAGCATGAATTATCTCCTGTAACAAAAGATAATAGTTCTGTTTATGTAAGTCAAGATGAATTAGCCAGAGTTATAAAATTATGGAAAGAGCAGTCAAACGATAATAACAACAATCCTTATGAACATATATACAAATACATACACCCTTTAGTATTAGGTGCTGTAGACAGAGCTTCTAGTTTATCAATAAAACTATGCAAAGATATTTTATCATACCACATGGAAGATCAAAAATTAATTGACAGTATATCTAATTCACTCAATTCAGCATACCCTTCTCATAACTACCCTATTACAATAAGAGAGGCTAAAAAATTAGGACTTAATGTAAAAGATATGGACGATAAATTAAATGAGTCTTTAATGTCATTAAATGAGT
The DNA here is from genome assembly GCF_036997785.1 of Brachyspira pulli. Lineage (NCBI taxonomy): Bacteria > Pseudomonadati > Spirochaetota > Spirochaetia > Brachyspirales > Brachyspiraceae > Brachyspira > Brachyspira pulli. Next base: position 7,162 of record NZ_JAWLQI010000014.1, on the reverse strand, counting down.
ACTATTCAGAAATGGGACAAAAATCATGTACTGATTACGATGAATTTAATTATCATGACAATGAAATATTAAATATTCATGAAGGCACAGGAATACAAATATACTATCAAGAAGATAAAGATTGGCATTACAGAGTTGAAGAAAGAAGATGGATACCAATGAACGATAATAGCGGTTGGATAAAAAATATCTTGTCAAATGGAAAACAAACAAAAAGTATATTCCATATCAGATAATAATTATCTTATACTTTGACTATAATCATTATCATTTTTCTTTTTAACTTTATTTCTATACCATTTTTTTATTGATTTAAAAAATATGTCAGTTATCCAGCCATTGTCTGAAGGGAAAACTCTTCTTCTTGATATAAATAAAATACATTTTCCAACCCATAATACTTTACTGCTTGCATCGCATATATCATTTGAATATTGAGCATCATCTCCATCACCTATTCTAACTTTCCATCCGCCTGTTTTTCTAGCTATTTCTGTTCTTGTAGCTATGCCTGTTGTATGAGTTCTGTTAGGTACATTCCATATACTAATAAACCCTTTTTTATCCTTCATCATATTAAACCATCTTGCTATCCAAGGAACAAATTGTACAGGAAAACGCTTCATCATAAATCTAGGACAATGTCTTATAAAATTAACATAGCTTTTTGAATATTTTTCAGGAAGCACATCATAAAAAGCCTCTAAAACCGCATAAGTTTTACATAATGTTGTATCAACTTTTCCGTTTATTATAGGTCTTACCATATTCTCTACAAAATTATTGGATATCGCTACATCTGCATCAAAAAATATTATTACTTTCCCCAATGCTTCTTTAAGACCTGTATTTCTCATATATTGAACATCTGATTTTCTGTCATTATGTATAATCCTAACACCATCATAAGATTTTGCTATTTCTAATGTTCTATCTGTTGAAGAATCATCTATAACAAGTATATCAATTTTCAAATTAGTTTTTTGTGCTTTAATAGAATCAAGTAATATTGGTAAGTATTTTTCCTCATTGTATGTTGTTATAGACAAGGTAACATCATAATCCATTAATCATTCCTTCAAATTTATTTATAACTTCTTTAGGTTTTACTATCTCACGGCATTCAAAAGTCTCTAATTTACATTTTTTACCGCCGCATATACAAGCAGGGTTATCAACTTTTTTTTCTATGATTTGACTATTTATACCTATTGGGGAATTTTGATATGCTGGTGTAGCAAAATATAAAGCTAAAGTAGGTATTCCAACTATAGATGCCACATGCATAGCTCCAGAATCATTGCCTATAAATCCATTGCATAAACTAAGTATAGCTGCTATCATATCTAAAGACATATACGGTATTATAGGCTCATTATAAAGCATAGCAGATATTTTATCTGATATTTCTTTTTCATTTGGAGTAGTTACAAACAATGTTAAAGCATCATACTTTTTAGATAAATAATTAGCAACTTCGGCAAAATATTCTTCTTTCCAAATTTTACCAAAACTATTAGTAGCACCTATACCATAAGCAAAAATTTTTTTATTATGAGGATTAACTTTTTTTAAATATTCCTTAGCTTTATTTAATAATTCATCTTTTACTTTGAGTTTTATTATTGGTCTTTGCTCATTTATATCTATAGCTTTGAGTAGATTAACATAATAATCAGCCGTATGTATCCATCTAACCTCTTTTCTATCAACTGCATCTGTTAACATAAAACTTCTATAATCTGCTTTATAACCTATACGTCTTTTTATTCCATGACCAAATATTCTCAATGCACTTTCAAATGAATTAGGAAAAAGTATTACAGTATCAAAATTATATTTCCTTAAATGCTGAATAGGTTTTAAATCTATTACATCATCAACTAGATCAGTAGCTTTAAATATACCAAACATAGACTTTTTGGCCATTACAGTTATTCTTATGTCTTTATATTGCTGCCTTATTAAATGAATAGCAGGCATAGACATAACTATATCTCCAAGCCAATTAGGAGAATGTATTAATAAATTCTTAATATCTTTCATAAATTAATCAATTAATCAAAAAATAAAATAAAATTATAAATCATCTAAATCCATAAAGTCGTCCATAAAGACTTCATAACCAGATATTATATTTTTATAAATGCTTCCTTCCATTATTAAATTATTAGACTTTCTAAGATTGATAAAATACTCATAAAGCATAGAAAAATCATTTTTAAAAGTATTTTTCCAAACATCTTTTGCAGACTCAATTACATCAATATCATGACAATTTATTATCATATATCTTAATTTATTTGTATTATTTCCTTGTGTAGAAATAACCATATCTATATGTTTATCATTAACAAACGCTAATTGGTCTTGACAATATACAGATTTCAAAACACTTTCATCTACTGGTATCAATTTTTCATTTTCATCTATAACATTATTAGCATAATAATTAATACCATTAAATATTAATGTAATATAAAAAGGTTCTAATTTTTTATCCATAGATTTTATTTCAACTAAAGTATTAGCTAAATTAGTTAAGGCTGTATCTTCTAATTTCATGATAATTTGAGATTCAGAAATTTTTATATCCTGAATTATAGAGCTATGCATTTGATTAACGCCTATATAATCAACACTCTTTCCAAGTCTCATTGAATTAGAAAACAGGAAATTTTTATAAACATTATCTGAAACATAACATTTTTCAAAAGTTTCATCATCTAAAATTATAGCGTCTTTATCTGAACGTCCTTGATACTGACTATAGAATACTGTTTCATATACACTTGGTGATAGCATAGAAGCTATCTCATATAATCTAACATTACTATAATCCATAATCAAAAACTAATGGCATTCCCTATACTTTTTATATCATAATCTAATACAAATAGATCATAATTATGATTTATATTTGTATTCTTTAAATAAAAATCTCTGTCAAGACAAGTAAACCTTACTGGAATATTGGTTTCAATAGAAAGTTTATTTGCTATTTCCTCACCTCTTTTTATATCATCAATATTTGTATCATACATTAAATGAGTATTATTAATGATGGCAGTAACTTTAAGTCCAAGAGTTGCCTCTATATTTCTTAAATGACCTAAAGCATACTCCACTGTAGAATTTTCTTTTCTATTGGCATTAAATACAAAAAATACATCTGTTTCATCAATATCAACATTATCTCTGAAAGTAGCAAAAGATAAACTTCCTACAGAATTGCCGCCCATATCGATTATGCCAACAATGTCTTTTCTTGCAAACAAAGAATATACATCAGCAGATACAGCCGGAAGATCAGCACCAGATTGAAACAAATAACTACCTATCACTTTTATATCTTTACTTTCTAAATAATTTGAATATTCTCTGGATCTAAAGTATGGATTAACAACATCTAAATCAGCAATATAAACACTATTAGATATATTATTCTTAATATGTATGGCATAGTTGATGGAAAATGTAGTTTTTCCAGAACCATAATGCCCGCATATTAATGTTATCCTTTTACAGCCATCATTCATATTAAATAACCCTAACAAATTCAATATAAATAAAATATAATATATTTAGAAATTTTTTCAATTTTTTTTACTTACCATAATTTGATTATTATAAAATTTATTTTTATAATGTCAAATTTAATATACTAAAAAATCACTATAAAAATAAATTTTACTACTTGAAAATTAAAATATAGTCGATACTATATAATAAGATTGTATTTTTACGTTTATAAATAAAAAAATTAGGAATAAAAAATGAAAAAATATATATTTATTTTGATGATTTTATTTAATGGATATTTATTCTCACAATATGCCACTAATGATGCTTATATACCAAATAACAACAATAATGCCACAAATGATACACAAAATAATCAAAATAATGATGAATATATAACAAACGATGCTATTATGGGAAGAAAACCGGCTGTAATAGATACTCCTATAACCGGATTTAAAAATATAACTTTAGGTGCTACAAGAGAAGATACAATAAATGCCATATTAAGCGACAATACTATGACATTGCCTAAACAGTATATGACAGGAACTGTTGACTTGAATGCTGAAGAAAGTGCAACTTTTTTAGCCTTAGAAGAAAACAAATTCTACAAAAGCGGATATTTTATTTTTAAAAATGATGCTTTATATTCTATAACTATTAACTTTCAGCCTAATCAAGTTGATTTTCTTGAATTATTATCTGCTTTAAATGCTAAATACACTAAAGGGGCTTTTTTAGATGCTAATACTGTAGCTTGGCAGAATGGAGATATAAGAATAATACTAGAAAGACCTAGTGTAGTTAAATACATCGATATGAATAATATTACAACTACATCTGATACAAGAATAAAAGAAAAAGAAGCTATGCCTCCTCAAAATACTAGAAAATCTATATTGGAAGGACTATAAATGTTTAAATATATATTGTTAATATCACTTATATTGCTCTCGCTTATTTCATGCAATAAAAATCAAAATACTGAAGAAGAAAATATTAAAAAGAGAGTAGAAATTATTTTAAGTGATGAAAACAGCAGTGAAAATATAGAAGTGAAAGAATATGATGAAGAAAAATTGAAACAATTAGCATTATCATCATTAAAAGAATTTTATGCTATGCCTTACAATAAAGAAACTGTACGCATTGCCTATGAAAAATTCTACTCTACAAATTATAAAGAAGTATTAAGAAAAAGCAGAAATATAAAAAATGCTGATGATTATGTAGAAAGTGATCCTTCATTAGATTTTGAATTTGAAACTACAATAGATAAAGTTTATGGTATAAAATTAGACGGACAAAAAGCGTATATAGATGTTGATTCTTCTGTATACGACAGAGTTGAAGATACTACATCAAAAGCAAGACAAACTTTCATAATGTCTTATGAAAATAACAGATGGGTTATACTATAATTTTTATATATAAAATATAAATATCTATTCATAAAATTATTTATTAATCATAGTTTTATTTTTACCGACATTATTAACATAATATTATTTATTTAGGAGTTTACCTTGAAAGAGCCAATTATAGCAGGACTAGATGCTGGTAGTGCATCAATAAAAACTGTCATCGCCCGTGTCAATGGTGATAAATTAGATGTTATAGGTATAGGCGAAAGTGAAAGCGAAGGTATAAAAAAAGGTGTAATCATAAATATAGATGCTGCTGCTAATGCTATAGAAAAATCTATAAATGAAGCTGAACATATGGCTGGATTACAAGCTCCTGATATAATAGCCACAATAGGCGGAGATCATATAAAAGGTTTAAATAGCAAAGGAGTTATCGGTGTTAATACAAAAGATAAAGAAGTTACTCCTGCTGAAATAGAAAGAGTATTAGAAAGTGCTAAAAATATATTGATACCAGCTGACAGAGAAATTATTGAAGCTATAGAACAAGAATATTCTTTGGATGGTCAAGATGAAATAAAAAATCCTGTTGGAATGTCTGGAACTAGATTAGAAACTAAAGTACATATCATAACAGGACTTAAACATGTAAGCGAGCATTTAAGAAAGACTTTAAATAAAATGCGTTTCACTGGAAAAGACTTTATAGTTAATATAAGAGGAAGTGCAGAGGCTTGTCTTACTGAAGATGAAAAAGAACTTGGTGTTGTAGTATTTGATATGGGACATTCAACTACATCATTAATGGTTTATCTTGAAGGTTCTGTTTGGCATACTGCAGTTATACCTGTTGGAAGCCAGCATATAACTAATGATATAGCAGAGGGTTTAAGAATAACTGTACCTACTGCAGAAAAATTAAAAAAAGATCATGGTTTTGCATTCATAGATATGGTTGGCGAAAAGGAAATAATTGAAGTTCCTACAGCAAGCGGTCAAATGCGTACTATACCAAAAAGAGTATTAACAGAAATTATACAGCCTAGAGTTGAAGAAATATTTAGTTTATGCGGAAAAGAATTAAATAAAATGAAATATATTGATTCTCTTTCTGCCGGAATGGTATTCACTGGAGGAGGAGCTTTACTTCCTGGACTTGTTGAACTTGCTAAAGCTTATCAAACTGCTGTTAAAGGGGCAGCCCCTATTACTGCAAGAATCGGTGTACCTGATAAAATAGAAGGAATAAGAGACATAGCAAATAATCCTGCTTATTCTGCTGTTATAGGCATACTTATGATGAGTTTAGATGAGGCTACTCAAGTGAATGTACCTCATAAAAAAACTGCTGAAAAAGGTAAGTTTAAATTCAACTTTAAAAATCCTTTCTCTGAGTTTTTCAAATAATTTAGAATTTAATCATCTTAAAAATATTAACCTAATTAATTTTATACCTCATATATAACCTATATGGGGTATAATTTTTTATTATCTATAATAATATCAAATTATAATATGATATTTAATAATTATTTATATCAAAATAAAATATTATACATATTTTCAAAATATTAAAACACTATAATTATAACTTTACATTTATAATTAATTTAGTATAATAAAATTATGAGTAGATCAAATATTAACGTTTTAAATGACTATTTTGTAAGATATCTTTTCTCTGACAAAGGAAGCGAAGCAATATTGTTAGATTTTATAAATTCAATAATGCTTGATTCTAATATGAAAACTTTTAAAGCAGCAGAGATTTTAAATCCATTTAATTATAAAGAAAACTATAATGATAAAGAAACGATTGTTGATGTTAAATGTATAACTCAAAATGGATCTGTTGTTATTATAGAAATTCAACTTCAAGGTAATTCAAGATTTCCAGAACGCATACTATATTATTGGGCATCTAATTACAGCAAGCTTTTAAAACAAGGCGAAAAATATGATTCGCTTACTCCTGTAATTAGCATCAATCTTCTTAATTTCAACTTAGATGATGAGGATAATATTCATTCTTGCTATATGATTTATGACACAAATAATAAAAAACTTCTTACAGACCATTTACAAATTCATATAGTAGAACTAAAAAAATTTCAATATAATTTACTAAAACCTGATTGTTTAAGAGCCATAGATATTGCACACTTTTAGTTTAAAAAAAAGATGGTATTCCTTATAATTTAAATTCCTACAAATAAACCAAAAGGAATACCTATGAAACAGTATAATACACAACAGAAAAAAAAGATAGT
>NZ_JAWLQI010000013.1:0-59379 GCF_036997785.1 Brachyspira pulli | reverse complement strand
CCTAATGTCCTCTATAAGTGCGGTTGATTATTCATTATTGTACAAAAATTAATAATTTATCTTACAGTTAAAACATATACCAACAATATTAGATGATATTTTATATTATAAAAAATTATAATTTACATTTAAAAAATATAAAAATTGACAAAATATATTTGTTTAGGTATATACCTAAACAATTATATTTTCATTATGAAGGATTAAGTATTTTATAAATATATTTTTTGTATCCAACTTTATAGCTTACTTCAAAATTGCTTGGCCTTCCAGATTTTCCAATATAATTTATAGTTACATTATAGTCTTTTACTTTTTGCCCGGATTCTATGAATTTTTTTATATCTTGTTCCATTTTACGCCATTGTCCGCTTCTATTAAGCTTACGGTTCATAGGTACTAAATTATCTATATCAGGAGAACCTCCAAACTCTCTGGCTATTAAATGTCCGCCGTCATCAGTAGTTTTTCCTAAATTTTTGACAACTTCTCTTTGTTTATATCCAAGTCTTAAATTATCTTTTGTGTATTTTAATTCTTTTGCTGATACCTGCTTTAAACGTCCTAAATCATCTGTTATTATAGTATGACCTTTACTATTAACTCTTGTGGCATTTTTAATTAAAGCATTTTTTCCATTAACATTTTCTATAAAAGTTTTTTTAAGATTATGTCCTTTTATAGCTCCGGCTGTAGCACCAGTTATTGCGCCCCACATATATCCTTCAGCAGAACCTTCTATTGCATATTTAACTGCGTCTTTATTTATAGGTTTTCCGCTTTTTATTGTTTCTATTGCAGTATTTAAAATTCCTCCTATAGCAGCGCCTATAAATGCTTCTTTTAGTGCCTCTTTTGATGAAGTGGCAAATACAAATGATATATACGCATTTCCTGTTCCAGCAGCTGCAAAAGAAATTACTCCAGTTACTGCTATTATACCAGTGCCTATTGCAAATTGTGTTCCAACTTTTTTCCAATTTACTTCTTTTAGAATATCAGCATAATCAGAATTATTTATTTCATTTTCTAAATTTCCGTCTTCTATTACTATAAAGTCTAATTCTTCTATATTGCCGTTTTTAATTGTGCTGTCTATTATTTCAATGTCTTCAGTAAAAATATTTTTTATCTCATAGTCTTTTATTTCAAAATCTTTTAATTTTATATCTTCTGTTTTATAATTTTGTATATCATAGTTTTCTAATTTATAATCTTCTATTTCATAAGAATATATTAGATGATTTAATAATAGTATTGATAATATAGTTAATATAATTTTTTTGAATACCATAATAACCCTTTTATTATTATATAAAAAATAATAAATGAATTATATATTTAGTCAAGATACATGAATGTTTTGAAATATTTTATATATAACTGAGTACCTTTTTAATAATATTTAAGTAATAATATTTTTTATTTAATTAAAACACAATTTTAAATTTAATACAGTATATACCTAAACAACTATATTTTGTCAAAAATAAATTTATATTTTTGTTTTTATATCTGGGGCTTTGCCCACCGCTCTGCGTACTTCGTAACACCCCACTTCTTTTGCGACTGGAAGGAGTGCCTTTGGCGAAGGGCTATATTTGAGTTTAAATTGATAATTTATATTACATGTAAAACAATTTTAGTGTTATTTAGTACTAATTTTATACTTTATATAAAAATAGTTTTTATAAATTTTAATATATAATTATAATTTCATGTGTATTATAGGGAAATTGTTTCCAAGCTCATCAAATTCATCTCTTTTATATGCTTTGAATCCTATATGTTTATAGAAGTTGTAGGCATTAGTATTTTGTTCATTAACAGATACTTCTTCGATAGCATAATTTGTTATAGCATATTCTATTAATTTTTTTCCTATTCCTTTACCTATAATTGTAGGATCCAAAAAAAGCATTTCTATTTTTTTATCATCTATGCCAATAAAGCCTTTTACCTCATTATATATTTCTACAACAATCAAATCTTTTACAACTATGAATGCTTGTTTTACATGTTTTGATATGTTGATAATATCATCTTCTTTTAAGAATAAATGTGTGGCTCTTACAGATCTTTCCCATACAATATAGAGTTTATCTATAATTGCATCATCTCGATTTTTTAATTTATATATATTCATAATCTTATTATTAAAAAATAATTGGTATTGAGTTTTATTAATTTACCAATACCAATAATTAAATTTTTTATTTTATTTGTTTATTTGAAATTTTTCTCTATTAATTTTTCATAAGTGCCGTTAGTCATTATTTGAGATAAGCCTGCATTAATTTTTTCTAAAAGAGCAGTTTCATCTTTTCTCATCGCTATAGCATAATTTTCTTGAACAGCATCACTTTCTACTAATTTGATATCATCATTATATTTTTCAAAACTTTTACAAGGTTCTTTGTCAAATACAACAGCAGCAATTTTTTTTGATTTTAATGCTAATACAGCACTTGCTCCAGTATCAAATTTCTCAACATTTACACCTTCTTTTTCAGTCATTATAGTATCGCCTGTAGTTCCTATAACAACACCTATATTTTTTCCATTCAAATCATCAAATGTTTTTATAGAGTCATCATCTTTATGTACAAGCATTACCTGACTTGATACATAATATGGTTCTGAGAAATTTACAAATTGTTTTCTGTCTTCTGTTACTGTCATGCTTGCTATTATAACATCTATTTTTTTAGCTTGAAGTGCAGGCAAAAGTCCATTAAATTGCATGTGTGTAAATTCAACATTCAAACCAGATAATTTAGCAACCTCATTCATTATATCATAATCAAAGCCTGCTATTTTGCCATTATCTAAATAACCAAAAGGCGGAAAATCAACATCTATTCCAACATATATTGGTTTGTCTGTATTTGATGATGAAGCATCAGAAGTTTTTGAATTATTACATGAAACGATTATCATTGATGAAATAATCATTATAAATATTATTATTTTTTTCATTTTGTACCTTCTTTTAATTAATAAAATAACTGTTTATAGTATTATTGCGAAAGATATTACTTCAAGTTTGTATAAAAGTCAAGTAATAAAAACTTAAATAAATAAAAAAAATATAGTTATCATAATATTGATATAATGATTATTTAATATATAATAAAAAAATGATAGTTAACATATTTACAGAAAATTTAAATACAAAAATATACGGCAAAAATACTTTATTATTTGAATCATTAGACAGTACAAATAAAAGAATGATGGAAGATTTAAATAATAAAATGAATCTTGAAGAAGGAACTGTATATATAGCATTGAAGCAGACATCTGGAAAGGGAAGCTACGGCAATAAATGGCAGTCTGATAATAATTTAGGATTATGGTTCAGTGTATTAGTATATACTCCTTTTAAGAAAGAGGCTTTAAGTTTTTTACCGGGTATTGCATTAAGCAAATGTCTAAGAGAAAAATATAATGTTGATGCTCATGTTAAATGGCCTAATGATGTTTTAGTTGAAAATAAAAAGATATCAGGCACTCTTATACAAGTTACTCCCATAGATAATAGAAATGCATGCATAATAGGTACAGGAGTTAATTTATATCAAAATAAAGAGGATTTCCCTATTGATATACAGCATAAAGCAACTTCATTATACATGGAAACTAAGAGTAGGGTAGAATTATCTTCATTTTACAAAGAACTTATTTATTATTTTGAGGAAGTTTATACAAGTGAGAGAAGTTTATCAGATTACTTTAGAGAATACAGCAAAATGATAGGTAAGCATATAAAAGCTAAAAAAGATGATGAAGATGTTAATGCTATAGTAAAAGATATTACAGAAGAAGGCTATTTGATAGTGGAAGTAAATGGAAAAATAGAAACTTGGATATCAAGAGCTTCTTTAGATATAGATACAAATTATTAAAAAATTACTGAAAAGGAAAGAATTATGAGAAAACCGATACCATATAAAAAACCAGAAGAAAAAAAGCAAGTTAATAAAAAAAGAATCGTATGGTTAGTAATATTTGAATTAATAATTATTATATTAGCCATTGTTACAACAGCTATTATATCATTATTATTTGGTATTACTCCGTATATAAGTGCTGCTATTAGTGCTGCTATACTTATAGTATTTAGTATATTTCTTGCTAAGGAGTTTTTATTTAATAATAAATAAAAAAATAACCTATCAAATAAATGGGGTTTTATTTGATAGGCATTTTTAAGAAAACATATGATAAAAAATAAAAACAATCTAAGATGTATAGTATACTATATAATGTTTTTGTCAATATAAAAATTATAAATCTTTTAAAAATAAATGGTGTAAAATACATAAAGCATATATTTTTATCTTACATTTTATACAAAAATAGATAGCTTGTTATGTAATCATAAACATATTTCTTTTTTATTACTGACCTTAAAAAATATAATAAGCGATATAATAGTTGTTAATGTTAGTATGGTAGAAAGTGCGGCAGCGGTTCCATAACTTGCCCTAATAACTTCCTGATAAATAGCTACAGACATAGTACGGGATCTGGTAGTATATAATATTATAGATGAGCTTAATTCATTAATAGTAGTTATCCAGCTTAATATAGCCCCTGACAGTACACCTGAAAGCATTAATTTTGCTGTTATATTGAAGAAAGTCTTTATTTGCGATGCTCCAAGACTTATAGAAGCTTCTTCAACATTTTTGTTTATTTGATAAAGTATAGCTGAACTTGATCTTAATGTATATGGAAGTCTTCTAATTATTAATGATATTATTATTATTATAGATGTTCCTGTTAATACTATTGGAGGCTTATTAAAAGATATTAAAAATGTTATTCCTAATATAGAACCGGGTATTATATATGGAAACATTGATACTATATCGATGATATTAGTAAAAATATTTTTTCTTCTTGTTGTTATGTAGGCTGTAAGCATTCCTATTATTATTATTAAAATTATAGTTATTATGCCGTATACATAAGTATTTTTTATAGATGAAGCCAATGAGTTAAATATTGTTATATAGCTGTCAAATGAAAATTCATTGGTAAATACTGATCTATTTGTTTTTAGAAATGAAGTATATATAACAGTTATTTGAGGAAGTATAGAAATGAATACTAAACTGTATAAACAAAAATGAATAAGTATTGATTTTATGCCTTTTATATTTTTAGGCTTTATACTATTCATTGAACTCATAGCATAAGATTTTTTATTTACAATATATTTTTGAACTATAAACATTATAGTTGTTATTATAACCATTATAACAGACATAGATGCTGAGAAATTAGCATTGCTTCCAACTTCGCTTATAAACTCAGAATATATCATAGTAGGCATTGTTCTGTATCCTTCTCCTATTAACATTGGAGTACCGAAATCAGCCAATGCATTCATAAATACAATAAGACCGGCTGAAAGTATTGTAGGTTTTATTAATGGTATAGTTACAGTAATATTTCTTATGAAGCTTGAAGCTCCTAAACTTTCAGAAGCTTCTAAAAGAGAATTGTCTATTTTGGATAAGGCACCATAAACATACATAAATATAAACGGATATAATTTTAATGAAAATACTAAAAGTATGCCTCCGAATCCATATATTGTGGGTATATTAATTCCAATGGATTCAAAAAATTTTGTTATAACTCCGTTTCTTCCAAGAAGAAGTATCCAAGAATAAGCCCCTATAAAAGCAGGCGACATCATAGAAATAATTATTAAAATTTCAATGGCTCTTTTGCCTTTTAGATTATACATTTTCATGCAGTATGCTAAAGGCGTTCCTATTAATACTGCAAGTAAAGTTACAGATATAGTTACAATAAAACTATTTATTAAAGTGCTGTAATAATATTTTTTGGTAAAGAATCTTATAAAATTATTTAATGTCAATTCCCCAGTTTTTACATCTTTGAAGCTGCTTAAAAATAATGAAAATAAAGGATATACCAGAAATATAGCAAATACCAATGCCATTATTAAAGTTATATATGTCCAAAAGTCCATTTTTTTAAAATAGTTATTTATATTGTTAAAAGAATTATTCTTTATAATCATTCTTCCTTTTTTACCCCAATGATTAAACTTCTTTCCATATCTTTAGTAAATACATTTATTCTATTTTTATTTGGTACAATTTTTATATTATTATTTATATTTAAAGAATCATTAAATGTAAATGAATCTTTTGAATATTCTATTAACTTATCATTTATACTGTCATCACATTTTAGAAAATATGTTGTATATTTTCCTAAAAAAGTTTTTGATACTATTTGAGCATTTATACCATCTTTATCATCTAAAATAAATTCTTCAGGTCTTATTGCGGTAATTACTTCATCATTATTTTTTATACCATTAATATCAATTAAATCAGTCATATCTATTTTAAAACCGGATTTAAATATCAATGAAACTTTATTATTATTAATTTGTATTACAGATTTAAATAAATTAGAATGTCCTATAAAAGTAGATACAAATACATTATATGGTTTTGAATATATATTTATTGGTGAAGCTATTTGCTGTATATTTCCATCTTTAATAATAGCTATTCTGTCTGATATTGCTAATGCTTCCTCTTGATCATGAGTTACATATACTGTTGTTATTCCTATTTGTTTTTGAATATCTTTTATAACATTACGCATTTCTATTCTTAATTTTGCATCCAAATTAGAAAGAGGTTCGTCCATTATAAGTACGCTTGGAGATATTACTATTGCTCTTGCTAATGCTACTCTTTGCTGCTGACCTCCTGAAAGTATTTCCGGAAGTTTATTTTGATATTCTTCAATTTTTACTATATTAAGAATTTTATCAACTTTATTTTTTATATCTTGTTTTGATTCTTTTCTTAATTTTAATCCGTATTCTATATTTTCTCTTACTGTCATATGAGGAAATATTGCATAGTTTTGAAATACCATTCCTATATTTCTTTTATATGCTGGTATATCATTGATTATTTTATCATCAAATTTTATTATGCCGGCTTCTATACTATTAAATCCGGATATCATTCTTAGTATAGTTGTTTTACCGCAGCCTGAAGGGCCAAGCAGAGTAAAGAATTCACCATTTTTTATATTTAATGATAAATTTGGTATAACAGTATGATTACCATAACGTTTGGTAACATTTTCTATATTAATAGATACACTCATAATATTTTTTATATTTAATTACAAGTTATTTATGCACCAGTAACTATATTTTTAAATTTTTCAAGCCAAGCATCTTTATTAGCATCAACTTTTTCTTCATCTTCTTTAATATCATTTATTTGTTCAAGAGGTATAAGTATTTGAGAACCTTCTAAATTCTTTATTATAGCTCTTGTAAATAATTCATCATTAATTATTTTTTGAGCATCATAACTTGTTACATAGTCTACAAATCTTTTAGCATTTTCTAAATGTTTTGCATTTTTTATTATAGCCATAGAATGTGCTTTAGTTAAAACACCTTCTTTCATATATACAACTTCTATAGGCGAACCTGTATGTATATAGTTAGCAGCTGCACTTTCAAATGTAAGTCCTACCGCATACTCACTGTCAGCAACACCTTTATACACTGCTGAAGAACTGCTTAAAAGTTTTCCGTCTAAATTAGCATATAATTTTTCTACATATTCCCAGCCATTATCAGGATTTCCATTTCCCATAGCATAAAGCATATTTACTAATTGTTCAAAAGATGATGATGAAGTAGTAGGATCATTAAAAGCTATTTTTCCTTTCAAAGCAGGATTAAGCAAATCAGCATATCCTTCAATTTTTATATCTTTTATTAAATTAGTATTAATTATTAATACGCTTGGACTAAGCATAAAACCTGTGATATATTTTTCTTTACTTCTATAATCATCATATATATTGTCAGCATTTGTTGAAACATATTCTTCAAAAAGATTAGAATTGTATTTTAATATGTTTTCATTAGCAGCAAAAAATATATCACCTAAAGGATCATTCTTTTCAGCATCTATTCTTTTTATTATTTCAGCTGTACCTGCTATTATTATTTCTACATTTATATCAGGATTTTTTTGTTTGAAATCTTCAACTAATCTGTCTATAAAGAATCTAGTTGCAGGTGTATATATAACTAAGCTATTAGTATTTTCTTCTTTTTTTGAACATGAAAAAATTGATACCATTGTTGTTAATGATAATAAAAATAATATTATAATCTTTTTCATTATTTTATTCCTTTTTATAGTGTTGAAGTAATTATATCTTTAAATTTTTCTAACCAAGCTTCTTGATTTTTTTCAACTAATTTATCTATATTTTCTAATTCTTCATTTTTTGTAATTGCATTAATATCATTTATATTAACCAATACAGGAGAAGGGCCTAAATCTTTTCTCACAGCTCTTGCATTGAGTTCGTCATTCATTTTTTTCTGAGTATCAAAACTTGTTATATAATCCACAAACTTTTTAGCATTCTCTAAATTTTTAGCATTTTTAATAATATATATTCCAGCAGGCTCCATTATAACACCTTCTTTCATATATACTAATTTTACAGGAGAACCAGCAGAAACATAATTAGCAGCAGCATTTTCAAAAGTAAGTCCTACAGTGTATTCTCCGTCGGCAACACCTTTATATACTGCTGAAGAACCTGTTAATAATTTGCCGTCTAAATTTGTACATAATTGACTTATATAATCCCAACCCTTATTAGTATCATAAGTACCCATTGTATAAAGTATAGTAACTAAATGTTTAAAAGATGAAGAAGAAGTAGCAGGATCATTGAATGCTATTTTTCCCTTTAGTTCAGGGTTAATTAAATCTTTATATCCTTCTATTTTTATATCGCCTACAAGATTAGTATTAACTATTAAAACACTAGGACTTATCATAAATCTAGTCATAGAGCCTTCAACATTTTTATAACTATCATGTATATATTCTTCATTTGTGCTTGTGTAATTTTCAAATAAATCTTTATTGTTTTTCACCAAATTAATATTAGCTGCCATTAAAATATCACATAATGGTGCATTTTTTTCTGTTTCTATTCTTTTTATTAATTCACCTGTACCAGCTATTATTATTTCTACATCTATATTAGTATTTCTTTTCTTAAAGTCCTCTATTAATGGATCTATAAAATCCCTTGAAGCCGGAGAGTATATAACTAATGAAGATTTTTGTTCTTTGTTTTCTGATTTATTATTATTGCATGAGAATATTGAAGCAAAAATTGACAAAACAATGATTGCTTTTATTAGGTAGTTAAAATATTTCATATGTTTTTCCTACATACTATTTTAAGAATTTGTTTTACAATAAAATATATTATATTGTGTTTTTGTCAATAAAAAAATAGTTGCTTTTTTCATAATTATAGTGAATATAAGTTTACATAATAAAAAAATGCTAATATAAGTTATCATAATATCGATAATTATGTTAACATATTAAAAATAGGACTATAATCTATATTATGAAAAGTAAAATAGCAGACATAGCATATACTTTAATCAAAAAAAAGAAATATAAAAAAGCAAAAGAATTTCTTCTTAATAATAAATCAAAATTAGCTAATGATGCAGAGGCTCTTGCTATGCTTGCATTTGCTGATATATTTTTAAAAGATTTTTACGGAGCAGATGAACTTTCAAGAAAATCACTTAGGGAAGATAGTTTTTGTATTAATGGAATGCTTGCAAAAGCTTATGTAAGTTTGCATAACGGACACAGAGAAAATGCTTTAAGGGAATATTTCAGAATATTAGATTTAGAGCCTGAAAATAAAATAGCAAAAGACAATCTTGAGAGAATAAGATTTTTAACAAATAATGCAAGAGGAGATGAAATTAATCCTAGAGCATATTTACTTGGAAAGAAAAAAGTATCAATATCAAGATTTTTAGTTCTTATACCAATAGCATTTGTACTTACATTTGCCTCATATATTGCTATAGACAGACTTTACCCTAAAATAAGATATGTACTTCTTGATAAAGATCAAAAAGAATTAAGAGAGAAATTAGAGAATGTATATTTATTTGAGGGATTAGAAGAAGGAAAAATTCCAGACAGTGCAAAAAGTCCTACATACTCGCCTCGTGAAGTAGCTGAGATGTTCGACAAAGCAAAAAAGAATATGAGAAGTGCCTCAGTAAATGAAGCAGTTATGATAATAAATGGAGCATTAAAAAGCGATATAAACGAATATTTAAAAGAGAGATTCAGAGTTCTTAAAGAATTTGTAATAGCACCAGACTATAACATTTTTAAAGAGAGTCCGGACTATTTAACAGTTGTTGAAAATTATGACTTATACAATGGCGGATATGTAAAGTGGAAAGCTGATGTAAACAGAGTAACTCAAACTAATGTAGACGGCATACCAAAAAAGAAAGCTAGAATATTAATCTATGATGTGAATGAGAAAGACATTGCAGGCGTTGCTGATTTAATAGTGAATGTAACTGTAACATTAGAAGCTAAAAACTATATAGAAGTTTACGGCAAGATTTTGGGCTATGATGCGAAGCAGAAATCAATACAGCTTGAAGGTCAGATTATAAAGCATTTGCCTAAGAAGAAGTAAAAAAACTCAAGATATTATGTAAACTTTACGATATATTAAAATACTTTATAACTAAGGTATATTTTTATGTCTAATGATAATTTGCAAGATAAAATATCGAAAAAAGTTGGTACAGATACTATAGAAGAAATTGAAATACCTATTTCCATTACTAAAAATATAAAAAATACTTTAAGACCATATCAAATAAATAGTTTACAGTATTTTATAGCATATTTGGATAAATATAATACTCCTAAACATTTAATGTTTAATATGGCTACAGGAAGCGGTAAAACATTAATAATGGCTTCTTTGATACTTTACTTATATGAAAAAGGATATAGAAATTTTTTATTTTTTGTAAATTCTGTAAATATCATAGATAAAACGAGAGAAAATTTTTTTAATATATCAAGTAATAAATATCTTTTTAATAATGAAATTATAATCAATAATAAAAATGTTGAAATAAAAGAAGTTAATAATTTTGATTATTCAGATGATTATAATATAAATATATTTGTAACTTCTATACAATATTTACATAATTTATTAAAAGAAAATAAAGAAAATGATTTTGATATAACAAACTTACATGATAAAAAAATTGTTATATTAGCAGATGAAGCACATCATTTTAATGCAGAAACTTCTAAAAATAAAATTGTTCAAAAAGGATTTTTTGAAGAAGAAAAATCAAATAAAAAAGAAATAATAAAAAATGATAATTGGGAAAGTACTGTACAAACTATATTTCAATCTAACAAAGAAAATTTTTTACTTGAATTTACAGCTACTATAGACTATGAAAATAAATCTATAGTTGATAAATATTTGGATAAAACAATATTTAAATATGATTTATTAAAATTTAGACAAGATTTATATTCTAAAGAAATTGATATAATACAAAATGATGTTGATAAAAAATATTTAATGCTTGGTGCTGTTATACTTAGCGAATACAGAAGAGAAATTGCTTCAAATAATGGCATAGATTTAAAACCAATAATTTTATTTAAAGCACATAAACGTGTAAAAGAATCTCAAGCAAATCAGGAAATATTTAATGATTTAATAGATAATTTAAAAGAAAAAGATATTGATAAATTATACAAATCTAATCTTAAAGAAAATGATAAAAAAGATATAATTTATAAAGCTATAGGATATTTTAAAAATAAATATAAAGATTTTGATATTTTTATAAGCAGAATAAAAGAAGCTTTTAAAAAAGAATATCAATTGATAACTAATGAAAAAACTACTTCATCAGAAGAAAAAAATAATAAAGACAGTAAGGAAATATCAAAACAAAATAAATTATTAAATACACTTGAGAATAAAGACAATCCTATAAGGGTTATTTTTAGTGTTAATAAATTAAATGAAGGTTGGGACGTTTTAAATTTATTTGATATAGTTAGATTATATGAAAAAAGAGACCCAGATACAAAAAATAAAAAAGCTGGAAAAACTACAATAAGCGAAGCTCAACTAATAGGAAGAGGAGCAAGATATTATCCTTTAAAAATAGATTATTATAATGATGATGAAATATATAAAAGAAAATATGATAAAGATTTGAGTAATGATAAAAGAATATTAGAAACATTATATTATCATAGTATAAAAGATAGCAGATACATATCAGAATTAAGAACTGTATTAAGAGAGCATGGACTTTTAGATGATGTATATTGCAGAGAAGAAGATTTTAAACTAAAAGAAAATGTAAAAAAATACGCTGATACAAATTTTATATTTTCTAATAGAAAAGAAGAAAAAGCTAGATTTTATAAAGAAGATAAAACATTAGTAGGAAATAAAAAATCTTTTGAAGATATTAAATCTTATTTTAGAAATATTACATTAGAATATAATTGCAGAACAGGTATAAGAAAAATAGAACATGCTATTAGCATTGAAGAAGAAAAAAATTTAACAGAAAGTGAAAAACTTCAAAATCTTAAAATAGAATCTTTGGGAAAACCTAAACATATAAGTTTTGGAGATATTAAAGATTATATAAAAATTAATGCTTGGTATAAAATGAATTACGGATTTGATAAACTTAAACCTAAATTCCAAGATTTAAAAAATATAGGAGAACTATTTGACTATTTAAATGATGTAAAATTTCTTTTTTTCAATTTAAATGATAAATATGTAAATCTAAATTATGAATATATTAACTTTCTTACAACAAATTTTTATCCTAAATTAATTAAAATAATTGATGAAAATTATAGTGAATATATAGGAACAAAAGATTTTTACCCACAATTAATAAAAGATGTATTTAGAGATAAAAAGAAAAAAATATACAATGAAAAATTATGTGATGATATGGAAAAAATAGACTATTATGCACAAAATTTTTTATATGCTGATAGCGATTTAGAAATATCTTTTTCTAAAAAACATATAAATGATGTTATAGAATATTTAAAAGAAAAAGGCTATAGCAATATATATTTATTTAGAAATGACCAAGATTTAGCTATATATAATTTTGATAATGGAACAGCTTTTTACCCTGATTTTATTTTAATATGCGAATATAAAAAAGAACAGATTCATTATCAAGTATTTTTAGAACCTAAAGGAAAAGGTTTAGGAGATTCTCCAAAAGAAAAAGCAAAACAAGATTTTTTACTATCTATAAAAAATGATAGTACTTTAAATAAAGATATTTTTGAGCTTGATACAGATAAATATATTTTATTCGGTATGAGATTTTTTACTGATCAAATGGATATTCAAAAATGGAATGATGAATTGAAAAATGAGTTTAAAGGATAATTAAATGGAATATATACATAATTATTTAAAAAAGTTATTTAAGAAAAATAATAACTATATAGGAAAAGATGGGGATTTGTTAATATCAAAAATAGCTGAAGATGCAAGACTTTATAATTCAGAATTAATAAAATTTCTGCTTAATGATAAAAGATGCCAAGATTATTTTTTTGAAAAAATAGATGATGTAACTATTTTCAAATCAGAAGATTTTAGAATGTGTATAAATGATGCAAGATTTTTAGGAAATAGTTTTACAAAATACGGTAATAAAATAGGATTAATAACTGACAGAACAACAGAAAAAATAATGAATGAAGATTATGTTGTATTAAGTTACCCATATAAAGACTGCACTCTTGACGGCGGAATGACAAAAACAGAGGCAAAAAGAGTAAACCGAAAAGAAACAATGATAAATAATATTCTTTTTAAGGAAGACATACATAAATTAAAAAGCCCTAAAGCATTTAAAAATTTTAAGAAATATAGTTCTGAAAATGGAAAAATAAAAGAAGAAGCACCTGCAGCTATAAAAGGCAATGAAAATATAATTATTAACGGCAATAACTTTGCAGCTTTATGCAGTTTGAAAGCAAAATTTGCAGGTAAAATAAAATTAATATATATAGACCCACCATTTAATACAGGAAATGATACATTTTCTTATAATGATAATTTTAATCATAGTGCTTGGCTTGTATTTATGAAAGACAGACTGCAATTAGCCAGAGAATTATTGTCTGATGACGGAGCAATCTTTGTACAATGCGATGATAACGAGCAGGCATACCTAAAAGTATTAATGGACGAAATTTTCGGAAGAGAGTTTTTTATAAATAAAATAATTTGGAAAAAATTATTGAGTTCTAAATCTCAGAGTAAAAGTCTTTCTAATGTAACAGAAATAATTTTATTGTATTCAAAATCTAATATATTTGAAATAAATACTACTTTTATAGAATCAGAGATATCTAAGGATTTAAAAAATTATCCATATATAGAGGAATATACAGGTAGAAGATATGGATCTTTTGATTTTACTCAAAAAGGTAAAGGAGAAGCAAGATATTTTTGTGGTAAATTAATAGAGCCACCTAATGGTAAACATTGGATATGGGGACAAGACAAGATAGATGAAGGTATAAAAAATGGTGTGATAATTTTTACAAAGAATGGAGTTCCAAGAGTAAAAAGATATCTTGATGAAAAAGATGGAAACAAATTATCTGATTTATGGAATGATGAAGAAGTAAAAATAATATCTGCTAATGATAGAGAACGGTATGAAGAATTTTATGGTCAAAAACCTGAAGCTTTATTAAAAAGAGTTATTGAAATTTCTACTAACGAGAATGATATTGTTCTTGATTTCTTTGCTGGGTCTGGTACTACTTTAGCCGTTGCTCATAAAATGAATAGGCGATATATAGGAGTTGAGCAGATACAAGAGCATTTTGATATTTGTGTTGAAAGGCTTAAAAAAGTTATTGAAGGTGAGAATTCAGGCATTTCTAAAAATGTTAATTGGAATGGAGGAGGAGAATTTATTACTTTTGATATTGCTTCATATAATGCTGATTGGGCTAAAAAAATTGAAAAAATAAAAGGTGATAAAGAGTTAAAAGAAATATTTGAAGATATGAAAAATAAATCTTTAATTAATCATAGGCTTCAAATAGATTATTTTGAAAATAAAAGTTTTGAAGACGACAAAGAGTTTTTGTCTTTAGATTTGGAAAGAAAAAAAGAAATTTTATTAGAACTGCTTGATAAAAATATGTTTTATGTACCTTTTTCTGAAATGAAAGATAAGACTTTTAAATTATCTGATGATGATATCAAATTATCTGAACAGTTCTATAAATAATAATTAAAATTTTATTTATATTAGAAATTCAAATGCTTCCAAGCGGCATAGAAATGATGCACTGGGCCATGACCTTTTCCAACGCTGTCAACTTTTGCTGCTTGTATAGCATTGAATAAATAGTCTTTGGCTAGTTTGCAGGCTTCAAGCGGTGTTTTGCCATGTGCTATGTAACTGCAAATCGCTGCTGATAATGTACAGCCTGTGCCATGTGTATTCTTTGTGTCTATTCTAATGGCATCTAAAAATTCATGACCTTCTCTGTTTATGAATAAATCTCTTGATAATTCGCCTTCTAAATGTCCGCCTTTAAGCATAACATTTTTCGCTCCCATATTTAATATATCATTGGCAGCATTAAGCATATCTTCATCGGTTTGTATTTTCTTTGATGTTAAATCTTCAGCTTCCGGTATGTTCGGAGTGATTACAGTAGCTATTGGAAGTATACGGCTTTTTAGACTGGCAACTGCTTCCTCTAATAATAGCCTGTCGCCGCTTTTCGCTACCATAACAGGATCAACTATTATAGGTATGTTTTTGGCATTCTTAGTTAGAAAATCGGCTACTAATTTTATTATATCGCTATTGAATAACATCCCTATCTTGATGGCATCAGGTATAATATCATCAAATATACAGTAAAGCTGTTCTTCTATAGCCTTAAGCTCTATACCATAACAATTCCTCACACCTTGAGTATTCTGAACAGGTATGGCAGTAAGTACACACATTCCATAACAGCCTAAAGCCGAAAATGTTTTTAAATCCGCTTGTATTCCAGCTCCGCCTGAACCGTCAAATCCTGCTATAGTTAAAGCTTTTATCATAAACAAACTCCCAATATTTAATTTTTATTTTAATTTTTCAGAATATTTATCATATATAAATTTACATATTAATTTAGTATTAAATGCTGATAAGTCCTCAAATTTTCCAATATATTCATTACCTATTTTTTCTGATATACTTATAGAAAAATTTATTTTATAAGCATTGATAGCCATAGAAGCATTTTTTATAATATGTCCGATTTCTAGGCTAGCTTCTTCAGGAGGCATAATAAATTTTAAACCTACAGGTGACATTTCTATTATCATACCATGCAGTATCTGTCTTACACCATCATGTCTGAATACAAGTTTAAAATTATCCAAATTGTTTATAACTATATGTTTTAATTTTTTAGGTTTAATATTGGCTTTTTCTAATAATAAATTAAATCTATTTAAAAAATCTTTTTCATTAAAAGGTTTTAGTAAGAAGCCAGCAATTCCTATTCTCATCATTTTACTGAAAAATTCTTTGCTTGGATCGCTTACATGAACTATTACATGCACACCGCCGTATCTGTCATCTAAATAAATTTTTTCAAGGATATCAGCCATTTCAGAGTCATTCTCTTCAACTTCTATAATAGCTACTGTAAAAGGCAATTTACCAAACATAGGCAAAATACTATTTTTATCTTTCACAGCTACTACTTCATATCCTGCTGTTATAAGAATGCTTATAAGACTGTCTCTTATTTGTAAAGATGAATCGTAAACTAATACTCGCATAATATTACCTGAAAATTATATTATTTTTTATTATTATATATATAGAAACAATTAAAATCAATAATATATAAATAGCTAATCATATTGTATATATTAATAATTATCATAAAATTATTTTATATAATGTACTTGAAAGTATATTATATATCAAATTAAAAAATATTATTATATTTTATTTATAAAAAAATGATAAAAAGTTGTTTTTTTTTATTATTTGTATATAATTATAAGAATGAGAGTATCAGGATATAATTTGTTTCCGCCGCTTCTTGGGCATATAAAAAATTGGTATAGCCATATTGATAGGATAAAGGCTATGGGATTCGAGTGGGTATATGTAAATCCTATCACATACCCTGGTTTTAGTGGCAGTTTGTACGCTACAAAGTACTATTATAAATATAATTCTTCATTTTTCAGCACTTCAGATCAAGATATAGCAGAAAAAGAATTGAAAGATTTCATTTCTTATTGCAATAAAAATAATATTAAAGTGATGATAGACTTAGTTATTAATCATTCATCTAAAGACTGTAATTTAGTAGAAGAACATTTTGAATGGTATAAAACTAAAGACGGTGTACTGCAGTCCCCTGGAGCTTGGGATAACGGCAAATGGGTAGAGTGGGGCGATTTGGCTGTATTTGATAATGAGATGGATCCTAACAAGAAGGAAGAAGAACATAAAGATAATAATGAAGAAAATAAAGAAGATGATGAAGAAATTATCTTATGTGATGAAATATTAAATCCTATATGGAATTATTGGAATGATCTTGTAAAACATAATCTTGATTTAGGATTCAGCGGTTTCAGATGTGATGCTGCCTATAAAGTGCCTAAAGAATTATGGAAATATCTGATAGATAATGCTAAAAAAATCAATAAAGATGTTATATTTTTCGCTGAAAGTTTAGGCTGCCCAGTTAAAGATACTAAAAATTTAATAAAAGCTGGTTTTGATTATATTGCAAGCAGTGCTAAATGGTGGGATTATGAAGGCGAATGGTTTATTGAGCAGTATGATTTGGCTAGAGAAAAATCAAAACAAATAGCTTTTCCTAGTAATCATGATACTAAAAGACTTATCACTGAATATGACGGCAATATTTGGAAAGTAAAGCAAACTATGCTATTTACAGCAATAGTATGCGATATGTGGATGATAACTACAGGTGATGAATATGGTTTTATAAATAGATGCAATGTAGTTGGCGGAAGTGAAAAAGATTATGAAAATATCAGTTATGATTTAGCTGAATATATAAAAAATATGACTGATTATGTAAAAAGCAATGATATACTTGCTAATTGCGGTAAAATAGTTTCTATTGATATAGAAGAAAAAAAGATATTAGAAAAATTAAAAAAAGATAACGAAAATAATCATAATAATGATTGCAATGATAATCAAGAAAAAGAGGAGAAAAAGGATCCTTTTAGGAAATTTTATAAATATAGTTTAGACGGTAAAGACAGAGTTTTAGTGATTGTTAATATTACATCTAAAGAGGAAGAATTAGATACTTTAAAATATGGTATAAAGGAAGATATATCATTTGATAATATTATAGGTAGTATTACCGATACTATAAAAATTTTACCTCATGAATTAAAAATATTTAAAGTGACAGAAAAAAGTTTATTTGATACAGACAGCAGCAGTATATAATTATTATGGAAGGCGTTTTTTATGGAAGAGAGAAAATCAATAGACAGCTTTTTTTTAGATCTATCTATGGGGCTTCTTTTTGCTGAAAATACAAATGAGATAGATAGAGTTGTTGATTTGTTTTTAGAGAAAACTTGTCAATATTATGGATTTGATTGCGGTGAAGTATATTTTCCTAAAGGAGATTATCTTATATTAAGAGGCGTATATGGTATAGATAGATACTATGTATGTAAAGTAGATTTTCATATAGAAGCCTCCCACTGTAAAGATGTATTGTATGATCAAAAAATCTTTATAGGTGAAAATATTAATCATACAGATATTGAGGTATTTTCAAATTATAGCTCTATAGCTGTTCTTCCTATATTCTTTTATGCCAATCCTATAGGTGTTATTGTTTTCAGAAATAAAGAAAATAAAATAAGTTTTTATGAAAGTATAGTTTCAGAGATAAAAAATGTTATAGGTCATTTTGCAGTATATGCCAATAATGTTCTTCAAAGCGTAACATATAAAGAAAGAGATAAGCAATTAAAGCTGCTTAGAGAATTATATTTAAAATTAAGCGATGTAGATGAATTTGAGAATAATTTAAATCATTTGGCTACAGATGTTGCTAATATTTTCACTGCCAGTAAGGCTTTTATTAGGCTTAGAGATGAAAATAATAATTTGTATACTAGATCAAGTTATGGTTTTCCAGAAGATTTTGATTACTCAATATTTGAAGACGAGATTTATGTTGAGGAATATTGGGATAATAATATATTCTTTGTAAATAATGTATCAAAAGATAAAAATTATAAAAAATTTGAAGGAGTTATAAATAGATCTGTATTATTTAACAGGATACCAGTAAAAAAAGGCTGTATAGGATATATTGTTGTTGTAGATAAAATTCCTGATGCAGTTAATCCTTTAGGTGATTTTGATTTAGAGGATCTTAATTTATTTAATCCTTTGCTTGCCAATATATCAAGCAGAATTTCAGAACATTATAATATAATAGAGTTAAGCAAGGCTAATGAAAAGAATTTAAAACACATGTCGCGTTTAAATACATTGTATGATATAAGTAATATTTTATTAGCCCGTTCTAAAACAGAAGATATATTATTTTTACTTTTAACTATTACTACAATAGGAGATGTATTTGCTTTTAATAGAGCATTTGCATTTCTTTATGATAAAGAGTTTAACGTATTTAGGGGACGTATGTGTGTTGCTCCGAAAAATGCACAGGATGCAGGTGTTATATGGAGTAATATGCAGAATTTAGAAAAATTTGCTTTAAGAGAGAAATTAATGCTTTCTTTCGATAAGAGAAGCATGGAAGATGCTTGGGATTTGAATCAGAAATTCCTAAATACTGTTATACCAAATAATGAAAATTGTAAATTATTTTATGATGTATTTAATAACAAAAACAGCATCAGTGTTATAAATTTAGATAATAATGAGCTTGTAACTCAAATAAGAAAATATACAGATATATTTGGTGATTATCCTTTTGCCATCATTCCTATAATGAATTCTGTAAATTGTATTGGTATGATAGTTGTAGATAATCCATATAATGGAAAGCCTATTCCGGAAGATGATCTTGATTATTTAAAGATGTTCGGCAGGCAGGCGGCTGTTGCTTTGGAATATTCTTCACTTTATAATGAAATGGAAAGAAATAACAATGCTCTTAAAGCAGCAGAGAAAACTTTACTTGATTTAAAAAGTTTGGCTATAATAGGAGAGATGAGTTCTTCTATGGCTCATAATTTAAGAAATTTTATAGTTCCTATTGCCGGATTTGCTAATAGGCTTGTAAAAGTAAGTAAAGAGGAAAATATAAAAAATTATGCCCAAATAATTGCTAATGAAGTAGAAAATTTAGAAAATTATTTGAGAAGGAATTTATCTTTTGCTAAAAGTATTAACTTGGAAGTTGATAATATAAAAATAGATGACATGATAAAATATTTAACTATTCTTTCTAATGAATATATTAAAAAGAGCGGTAAGAATATTAAATTTTATGCACTTAAGATGACAAAAGAGGAAGTTGTAAGATGGGATTATGACAGAATGAATGAAGTTGTGTTTAATCTTGTAATCAATGCTATAGATGCTATAAATGATGGAGATAAAGATTCCTATATTAGCGTAATATTTGATGATAATGCTTATAGGGAATCTATTATAGATATAATAGTGGAAAATACAAATTCGTATATAGAACCGGATTTAGCAGAGAAGATATTTACACCATTCTTTACTACAAAAAGTCATGGTGTTGGTATAGGACTGGCCATATCTAAGAGAATAGTTGAAGCTCATGGCGGAAGTATGGTTTTAAAAAGTGTGAATGATATTTTTAAAGTAACAACTTTTTTTGTTTCTATACCAGTTAGTTTAAATAATTAATAATTATTTTCCGACAATTAATTATTGGGGAGATATAGTTATGGCAAAAATAAGTGAAGCAGCAAAAGCTGATTGTATTAGAATGCAAAATAAATATAAGGACTTGCTTGCAGGTACTGAATCGAAATTAGTAAAGGTTGAAAAGGATTTGCTCCTTTTAGAAGACCATTTTGCTATTTGCGAAAAGAAGATAGATGCAGCTGTATTATATATACAGGCTTCTTCTTATATTGCTACGACTTGTTATATTGCCATAGAATATATAGATGTTCGTTCTGATAATCAGTTAAATGACGGAAGACGTTATATCAATAAAGCTATTATGCTTTTAGAAGAGGTTTTTGGAAATCATACTGACGATTCTCTTTCTTTGAATGAAGAAATTCATGAATATTTTAAAGGTAAATTAACTGACCAATGGAAATATGAATTTTTATGTTCATTTGGTTATATTATAGATTATTTCAAATATTGTTATGGTGAAAATTCTAAATGGCTTCAGAATTTTGTTGAAATAGAAGGCAGATTTGCTATTTTAGGTAAAAATATGATAGATTTTAAGACTTATATTAAAGAATTAAGTCCTGAACTAGAAGGTTTTAAATATAGAATAAAAATGATGGATTTAGTAAAAAGATTATTAGCATCATCTGCCGAACAGTACAGAACAAAATATGAGCTTCAAGATAAAAGATTAGATGATATGAAATTAGCGTTAAATATAACAGCATCTCTTAGAAGAATACATGTATATTTGAATGAAGTTGAAGAAGCTGAAGAAAAGAAAAAAATGTATGATTTGTGGAAGAAGAAAATGGATGCTGATATCAAAAAGATGAAGTAATTTTGACAAATTAGTCTTTTTTTATATAATATTTATTAAGATGAAAGTAAAAATTACTGTTATATTATCACTTATTTTTATTGTTGTTATATTAAGAATAACAACAATGTCTAAAAATTTTATAGAGAATTTCTATTCTAGAACTATATACAAAAATATAGCTGGAAATATAAATAAATTATCATCTAATTTTAGTTTTTCTGTAGGTGAAGTTTTACTTTTTTTATTTATAATAGCAGTTATTGTTTTTATTGTAATAGCTTTTAAAAAATCTTTTTTCAATCATAATATTCATTCTTTAAAAGAGAAATCAATAATTGCATTGAATTTTTTATATGTTTTATTATGTTCAGCTCTTGTTATATATATAATTTTTCTACTATTTTGGGGATTGAATTATCATAGGGTGCCTATTATAGAAAATTATGCTGATAATAAAAATATTACAGATAATGATATTTATTATTTAGCTGAAAGACTAATAAAAAATGTTAATGATTTAAAAAATGAAATGAAGTATACAAAAGTTAATACTAATTATCAGGTATTAAACAGACTTGTAGAGAGTGAATATAATAAGGTATTTGAAGAGTTTAAATTTCTTGAAATGAGTTATTCAAAAACGAAGCCTATAATGATATCAAAGTTATTTTTACATTTACAAATAACAGGTATATATTCTCCTTTTACATCTGAGGCAAATGTTAATATACTTATACCAAGCGTTTCTTTACCATTTACTATAGGTCATGAAATGGCTCATCAAATAGGAATAGCTTATGAGGACGAGGCAAATTTTATATCTTATATTGCTTGTTCTAAACATTCCGATGCTTTTGTAAGATACTCTGCTAATTTTGAGGCATTGCTTTATGTTTTAGGGGAAGTAAAAAGAGATGAAAATTATGCTCATTTAATGGCAAATTTAAATAGCGAAATTAAAGAAGAAATGCAAAAATATTATGAATTTTGGCAGCAATATTCAGGAAGTTTATCTAAAGTAAGTCAAACGGTTAATGATACTTATTTAAAAGCTAATAGTCAGCAATATGGAGTAAAAAGTTATTCAAGAGTTGTAAGGTTATTAGTATTATATTTTAAAAGTAAGGGCTATCTTTAATATTTAATTTTTTTTACGATAATATAATACAGTTTGTTAATTTTATATTGGCAAATTTATGAATTAATTTTTAAGGGTATTTTATGAGATTGAATGAACCTCCTTATTTTTATCAATGCAAATCATGCAAAAGAAGATTCACTGTGAAAAGAAAAAAGAATACCATAGATTTTTTAATTTTAAAAATTAATCCCCAAAAATGTCCATACTGCAAAAGTTCAAGAACTAAAGATATAGATGAAATGATAAAAAAATTATGATAGAGATTTCTTTTTACTTGGCATGCTCAATAATGTCAATGCTGTAACTGTTAATGCAATACCTATAATTGAAGGTATATTAGGTATTTCATTAAAGAATATTATACCAAATATAGTTGATGCTATAGGTTCGCATGAGGCAAGTATAGATGCTTTTCCAGCGTCCATAAATGAAAATGATATAGTATAAAATACATAAGGCATTATAAGTACCAATACGGAATGCATTATCATAAATACAGAAATATTTATAGGGTCATTTTTCACTAAATTTATTATTAATCCCCAGTTGGTAAATGGTGCTATAATAATTGAAATAAATATAAATGCATATAAAGTTATTGTAAGTGAATGATAACCTTTTTGTAATGCTTTTTTTGATATTATGCTGTAAAGGGCATAGAAAAAAGCAGCAAGCAATCCGCTAATTATTCCTCTAAATGATAAATTTATTTTTGATGATAGTACATTACTTACAAGCACACAGCCTAGAAAAGCAAGAATCATAGATATAATTTTTATTGTAGTTATTTTTTCTTTATATAAAAAATATGACATTATAAGTACAAATATAGGCGATAGGCTTAATAAAACTGCTGCTAAAGAAAGTGATAATAAATGTACGCTTTCATTAAAAAATACGTTCACTGCAAACATGCCAAGCAAAGCAGCCGATATAAATATGTATATGTCTTTTAATTTTATTTTTAATAATGATTTATTATAAATAGTTATAAATATTATCATTATAATTGAGGCTATACTTACTTTTGATGATATTACTGTTATACTATTCATTCCTAAATCCATAGATTTTCTTATGAATATACCAGTAGCACCCCATAAAATTCCAGCTAATATTGGAAATATTGGCATAATCTTTTTTATCATATTTTTGTATCCTAAAAATCTTAATTGTTTTGCTGCGAGATTTTAAATGAAAATAATTATTTGTCAATTAATATTTTTTATATTGAATTATTTTTTTATTTGATATACAGTTAATATTAATTTTTTGGAGTAAAAATGGAGCAAGAAGATTTACCTAAACTTGAAATATATAACAGTAAAAGAAAATTATTTTTATTATTAGCTGTGTCTGCAATTTTTCTTGTAGTTTCAATATTAGCTTTTATTAATTTAAGCGGATATAAAAAGGTATTATTATTTTTTAGTTTATTATTTTTTTCAATAAGTTTTTTAGTTGTTATTATTCAATTATTTAAATCAAGAAATCCTATTATCGTTTTAGATGAAAATGGAATAATGTATAATATTGTATTAAGAAATAAAAATATATTTGTAAAATGGAATGAAATTAAAGAAATACATTTTTCAAAAACATTTATATATATTTATCTAAAAGAGGAGAGCAGTTTATCAAGAAATAGAAAGAATGCAAATGAACCTTTTGTGTTTTATATGTCAGAATTAAAAATGAAGAAAAATACTGTTATATCTCTTATTACACATTATTTTGAAAAAAGCACAGGAATTATTTAATTTTTTAATTAAAATATTTTAAATTAAAAAAATTATTTTGACAAAATATAGTTGTTTAGGTATATACTGAAATTTTTAACTTTGTCAACTGATGCACTTTATATAGAATTATTAACTTTTTTGCCGCCACGCTCTGCGGACTTCGTCAAAGAACCTTATATCCTCGATAAACTCGGATACGCTTCGCGAAAGTGCAAGTATAAAATTAGTACTAAATCATCTAAAATTGTTTTTACATGTAATATAAATTATCAAATTTAAGCTAAAATATAGCCCTTCGCCGAAGGCGGGCTGTTCCTGCTTCTTTGTGGCACGCCACCCTAAAGGACTTCCTATGGTCGCAGGCACTCCTTCCAGTCGCAAAAGAAGTGGGGGTGCTGTGTAAGCACACAGATTTGCACTCTGTGTGCTTCGCAGTGGGCAAAGCCCTGCATATATTTAAAATATAAAAAATTATTTATGACAAAATATAATTGTTTAGGTATATACTTAAATAATTAAAATTATTTAAAATGTCTGTTTATATCTAATTCTCTTAAAGTTCTAATCATCTGCATTTCCATTTCTATTCTAAAATTATCATTAACAGCACTATTTATAGCATTGTTGTTTGGATTTTTCTGATGCATTTGAGATTTTATTGCAGAGTTATTGACTCTCATTTGATTTTCTAACATTCTGTATCTTGGAGAATATCTTCCGTCTATAGCTCTTAATTTTTGTCTTTCCATATAGCTCATATATCCGCTTCCGAAGTAATGAAATCTTCCATTCCTGTAGTATGATTTAGTGTATCCCGGATTGCCGTATCTTGGTGTTGTAAGATCATTTTTATAAGGATAAACAGGTATAGCAGTTCTTGTTTTTGGTGCTATAAATGGTTTTACATTTCCAACTTTAGGTGTTGGACTGTAATAGTATTGTGAAAAAGCCATTGCTGAAACACTTAAAAGTATAAATAATATTTTCATAATTATCCTCCTTAAACCATTATATTTTTATAAAACAGAATAAATAATAAAAAATAAAAATACCCACATAATATTTTACTATTATGTGGGGGATTAAAGTTGAGCGATTAAAAAATTATTTATTTTGGTAAACTTTGTCTATCTCTAAATAACATTGAGTTCTCAATTTTGATAAATCTGCAGAAGCTTTACTTCTAGCATCTATTGCAGCATTTATAGCATTTTGATCTGGATTTTCTTTTCTCATTTCTACAGCTATAGTTTCATTTTGATTGAATATTTCTCTTCTTAAAGTATCCATTTGAGGGAAATATTTATCATGTATAGCTCTAATTTCATCTATTTGTTCTTGAGTAAGATTGTTGTTATAATATCCATATCCTCTGCCATAACCATATCCGCAGCCTCTGCCGTAACCCATTCCGTTTCCATAACCTCTGCCATGATGTCCGTATCCTCTATCATAACCATATCCGCAGCCTCTGCCGTAACCCATTCTATTTCCATAACCTCTGCCGTATTGAGCAAATACTGATGCAGAACCAAGTACCATTATAGCTATTGATATTAATATTACTACCTTTTTGTTAATTTTGTTTTTCATATTGTTTTCTCCTTTTTTATAACATTTTTATTATTTTTATGCTTATTTATTATAAGTGCTGTAGTAACAACCATTATAATTATTGTAATATCCTCTATAATTTCTGTATTCAGAATTATAGCCTGTATTATAGGATCTTCCGTAATTACAGCCTCTGCCGTAACCTCTTCCATATCCTCTTCCATTTCCATAACCTCTGCCGTATTGAGCAAATAAGCTAACAGAAGCAAATAACATTATTGCGATTGAAACAAAAATTATAATACCTTTTTTCATATGTTTTCTCCTTTTTTATTTACTGGTATTTTTGTTTTTATTATGCTATGTTAGACGCTAACTTGATAGAAAAGTTCCCGAAAAAAATAAAAATTGATAAAAAAAATTCAATTTTTTATAATACAGAATGAGGGTATATGTAATTTACTTGATTTTTTTGTATAATTTCTTTATTAAACCTATTTTTCCGAAACAAATATAGTAGAATAATGCCAATATTAATACTATAGGTATTCCAACAGCTACAAATCCTACTATAAAGAATATTATACCTGAGAAAAATTCTTTTAAGAATGATATTAGATTTAAATATTTATTATATATATTTGTATTGCTTTTTATGGCTTCTTGATTTTGTATATTAACAGTAACTCTTGAATAGTCTATAGATGACTGTAAATTTTGAAGATTTCCTTTCATTCTTTCTATTTCATAAGTTAAAGTATTAATTCTATCTTCGATTTTTAATATTTCATCAATATTTTTTGCTTCTTTTAAATAATTTCTTAGTTTTTCTAAAAGTACTTCTCGGTTTTTTATTCTGTTATCGGTATCGTAATATGTATCGGTAACATCTTGAGTGCTGATATTTTTATTTTCTATTTTTTCACTTTCTTCTATGAAAGATATAAAATTATTTAAATTATCTTTTGGTATTCTTATTGTAAGGTAATATCTATTTTTTGAAGATTCTACATTATCAAAATATCCATTATATTCTTTGACTTTATTTTCTATTGATTTATAACTTTTTTCTACATCTTTTGAATTAATTCTTATATCAACAGTTACTATTAATTTTCTTTCTACATTGCTTTCTGAAGTGTAATTTACACTATCAGTAACAACTTCATTTTCTTCAATCATCATTGGGCTAGGGGGAGGCACAGCACTTTGAGTTGTGAAATTTATATTATTACTTGATCCGCTTTTTCCTCCGCATGATAATAGTAAAAGCGTACTTAACATAATAATAATAAATTTTTTCATTATTTACCCCCATTTATAAATAATTATAATTTTTCAATTAATCATTTTTTATGCAGTATGATACATTAGCATTTGGATTAAGTTCTATAACTTTATTATAATCAATTATAGCTTCATCATAAAGTCCTATATTATATTTAGCATTTCCTCTATTATGATAAGCTAATTCATTATTAGGATTCAATTCTATAGCTTTGTCATAATATTCTATAGCTTCAATATATAAACCTAAACTATATTTAGCATTTCCTCTATCATTATAAGCCCATACATAATAAGGATTTTTATCTATAAATTTATTATAATCTCTAATAGATTCTTCAAATAATCCTAATTGAAATTTTGATGATCCTCTTACATAATAAACTTTTTCATCATAAGGATTAATCTCTATTGATTTATTATAATCATCTATAGCACCGTCATATAGTTTTAGTTCCTGTTTTGACATTCCTCTTATATAATATATTTCACTGTCTATATAATTTTTTTCTAATGCTTCATCAAGTATTTCTATTGCTTCTTCATATAGAGAAAGTTTAAATTTATCTCTTATTATATTTTTGATATCATCTATATTATTGATGGTATTTAAATTTTTATTCATAATTTATTCCTTAATAAAAATTAAAAACAAATTAATTGTTTTTATATAGAAGCAATATTACTTCATAATATAGAAAACATTATGAATTGTAAAAAGTAATATTATGTTTAGTTTTTATTAACAAAAATTAAGTATTATTTTTAATAATTTTTGTATAGTATACTATATTTTATATTAACAAAAAATACTAAATAGTAATTATGATTATTAATAATAAAAAAATAGAGTATCTAGTAAGCAACTTTGTATATTACTAGATACTCAAATTTTTTATTTACTAATTTATTTTTTTTATATTTTTATACTATTATTTTTCAACATAGCAATTAAAGAATCTTGGAGGTATAACTGCACTTATCATAACTCCTTTTAATTCAGGTCTTACAAGTATTACTCTGCTGTAGAAGTATAGCGGTATGAAAGGCATATCTTCCATTAATACATCTTCAGCTTTATGTAGTGTATTCATTCTTGAAACTTTATCTCCATTAGTTAAAGCTGATTTTATTAATTCTTCGTATTCTTTATTATAATAGCTTCCAGTATTTTGAGGACTGTAGCTTAAAAAAGTATCCAAAAAAGTCATAGGGTCATTATAATCTCCCATCCAGCCGGAACGTGCTATTTGGAAATTTTTATCTCCTCTAGTTGTCTGCATGAATACTCCCCATTCTAATTGATTAACTACAGCATCAATATTTAAATTTTCTTTCCACATTTGCTGTATAGCTTCAAATATATTTTTTGAACTTTCTGATTCAACAGTAAATTCTATAACAGGGAAATTTTTTCCGTCCGGATATCCTGCTTCAGCTAAAAGTCTTTTTGCTTCATCAATATTTTTTGAATAATCTTCTTCTTTGACACTGAAATAATCTCCGCCTTTTTCTCTGAATGAACCTTCTATATCATATACTGGAGGAGGAACTAAAGCTGCTGCAGGAGTTTCAGCACCTTTAGTTACATTTTTTACAATGTAGTTTCTGTCTATTGAAAGTGAAAGAGCTTTTCTTACTCTTTTATCTTTTAATACTTCATTTGTACTATTAACTGATAAAAAATAAATTGCAAGTAAAGGTACATAATCAATATAGCCTTCCTCTGTTAATTTTGGTATATCCTGTAATGGAGGATTGCTTCCAAATAATAAAGTTCCATTTTCTATAGAAGATATAATAGTATTAGGATTATCTAAAAGAGCGAAAGTTAATTTTTCAGCTTTAATATTTTGATTATCCCAATAATTAGTACTTTTTATCATCACTAATTTATCATTATTAATATGCTTGCTTAAATAATAAGGGCCGTTTCCTATATATTTTTTTTGAGTCCAAGAATCTCCATATTCATTTATTATATCTTCTCTAAGAGGACTATATATTGTAATCGCAAGTAAATCCAAGAAATATGTTGTAGGACTTTCTAATACAACTTCTAAAGTATAATCATCTAATGCCTTTACACCTAATTCTTCAATAGGCAATTCACTATTAATAATTTTAGCAGCATTTTTTATTGGGTTTAATTGATAGCTTACAGAACTTGCAACTTTAGGATCAACAGCTCTCCTCCAAGCATATACAAAATCATTTGCAGTTACAGAAACACCGTCATGCCATTTAGCATTTGTTCTTAAATGAAATGTATATGTTTTATAATCTTCGCTTATTTCCCAGCTTTCTGCTACTGCCGGTATTAGTTTATCATCTTTATCTCTTGAAGTTAATCCTTCAAATGTATGTGCTATATAAGCAGAACCGTCGTAAGTTTCTGTATATGTTGGGTCTAATGTTTTTGGTTCCGGCCCTATATTTATTAATAATCCTGAATCTTCTTTATTTTTTGAACAAGATATTATTAATAAAAATGAGAATAATAAAATAGATAATATTTTTTTCATGATACTTCTCCTTTGATTAAGTATTAAAAAATAATAAATTTATTAGATTAAATTTGATATGTTTTTTATATAGACAAACTGCCTACAGAATGAGAATGCTCTCGGGAATCTTATATTTTTTATAGAATACTATTATAGAAAATAATTTATATATTTTTATTTGCTTCATAAAAAGAATACTTCCGTTAATATTTGTAAAAAGAATTATAGAATAAAATTTTTATAAAGTAAATATAATCTATTTACAAATATTAAATATTTAATAGTTTTTATAATGAAAATTATATTTATATAAAATTTATTATTTTTCTTTTTTACTTCTTATTATAATATTGTTTTATAATAAAATATTTATTTAGTATTTTTTATATAAACTAATAATATGAATTTATTATTTGATAAATAATTTTTTATATGTTATAATCTTAATCTTAAAATATAAAAGTTAAAAAATGAAAGATAAATTAAAAAAAATTATTGGATTTATACTGCTATTAATTATTATTATAGCTGTTTTATGGTACAAAGCTCCTATTAATGGTATTAAATGTTATCCTGAAAGTGTATCAAAAATAGATATAAATTATGGAAATGATTTCATATCAGTAACAGATACTAATGATATAGATTTTATAATAAAAAGTTTAAATAGTATATCATTAAATAGGGTTATATTTAAATTAGGAAAAAAACAGCTTGGTTATGATATAAATATTTATTCAACAAATAAAAATTTATTGAATGAAATCACTATATATTCATCAGAAGTAGCTTCTATAGGAAATTTTTTTTATACCGATAAAAACGCAATACTTCCGTATGAGTATATAAAAAAAGTGTATTCTAACAAATAATGTTACTTTTTATAGTTATTTTGTAATAAAAAATGTACACTTTTTGATGTTTATTGTTATACTAATGTAAAAAAGTATAACACTTTTATAAAAAAATATATAAATTATATATAAAATGTAGATTTAACAACTCGGAGAATGTTTTTTATGAGAAAGTTTCAAAGTCTAAGGGTAAAAATGCCGCTCTTCATTATTTCTATGGTTACCTTTTTTATTATTGTCTTGATTGTAATAGCTGAAATTAAGGCTTCTGACAGTATAAAAAATGCAACTTATACAGGCTATAATAATACAGTTATGGGATATGCGTCGCTTATTGATACTTGGTTTAAAGATCAATTAACTATAGCAGGTATATACAGTACTTCTGAAGAATTAATTAGATATGTTGCAGAAAGAACAGAAGATACAAGAGTCATTGCATTAAATAACCTTAAAAAATTTAGATCATTGAATGAATATGCTATTAATATAGGTTTATCTGATGCTAATGGAACTGTTTTAGTTGATTCAGATAATAATGATTTAGTTGGACAAAATATGTTTAATATACACCCGGACTTGAAAAGTAAGATAACTTCAAATAATAAAGGTGTATTTGGAGATAATATTACTCATTCTTTAACAACAGGCGGTTGGTCATTAATATTATTAGAAAAAGTTAATAATAGTGTTGGTAATGTAATTGGTTATTTATATGTAATATTAGACTGGTCTACTCTTAATAAGAATCATATAGAACCTCTTGTTATAGGTAAAACAGGTAATATGTTTGCAATAGATAAAAATATTATTATAAAAATACACAGTAATTTAAAAAATATTAATAATAATGCTCCTAAGGAATATGCAGAAGCTTTCAAACAAAAAAGCGGTATATTAAGTTATGAATTTGAAGGCAGTAAAAGGGTAGCTTCATATACAACATTAGAAACTATGCCTTGGGTTTTAGGTGTATCAGCAACAGAGTCAGAGATTTATGAAGCAAATGTAGCTCTTATGAGAATGATGGTTATTATATCTTTGATTGCAATTATTGTAATATCAGTATTTATTTCAGCATTTATACGTTCTATAACAAAACCATTAAATATATTAGTAGGACTTGCTAAAGAAATAGCAGACGGAGATTTAAGAACTACAAAACAAAAAATTAAACGTAAAGATGAACTTGGAGAGTTATCAAATGCATTTGTTGCTATGAGAATAAAACTTGTAGAAACTATAAGAGTTGTTGAAGAATCAGCTAATAATATTACTATGGCTGCAAAAGAATTATCAGAACAAAATACTGATTTGGCACATAGAACTGAAAGTCAGGCTGCAAGCATAGAGGAAACTTCAGCTTCTATGACTCAAATTTCAGCAACTATAAAAGATTCAGCAGATAATTCTATAAATGGAAGCAAAATGATATTAGCATCAAAAACTTCAGTAGAAAATGCCGGAGATATTATATCTGAAACAACTTCTAATATAGAAGAAGTTCATGAAGCTAGTTCTAAAATTAAAGATATTACAAAAATCATTGAAGATATAGCATTCCAAACTAATATTCTTGCTCTTAATGCTTCAGTTGAGGCAGCACGTGCTGGAGAACAAGGTAAAGGTTTTGCTGTAGTAGCAAGCGAAGTTAGAAATCTAGCTCAAACTACTCAAACTTCAGTAAAAAGTATTACTGATTTGATAGAAAATGTTTATGAAAAGATAGACAAAGCTACAGGAACAGCTAGAGAATCTCAAGAAATATTCCTTGAAATTCAAAATAAAATAGAAGATGCTTCAAAGATTATGGAAGGAATAAGTAATAGTGCTGTTGAACAGCAAAATGGAATAGATCAGATTAAGATAGCAGTAAATGAAATGGATGCTACAACTCAAAAGAACGCTGCTTTAGTAGAAGAAGCTACTGCTTCAGCTGAATTGTTATTTGCTCAGTCTGAAGAATTAATGGCAGCTATACATGTATTCCAACTTCCAGACGGAAGCAGATAATTTTAGTAAATAAAAAATATAATATATTAATAAATTCTATGCTATTTTTATATAGTGTAGAATTTATTAGTTTATAGGTATAACTATTTCATATAATTAATAACATTAAATTAATATTATGTTTTTTTATAACATTTTATTGTATTTTATGTGCTAAAATATTCTGTATTAATAATATTATTAAGTGTTAGTATAAATAAATAATATTTTTATTAGTTTTATTTTTTAATGATTTTTATATTCTTTTTTTATTGATAAAAAATTTGATATTTATTGATTTTTATATAAAATAGTACTAAATATTTAGGGTAAAGGAATAATATGTCATTTTCTTTTAATGTGTTAAAACAAAGTTCACAAACATCGGCAAGACTTGGTAAAATAAATATAAATGGTATAGAAATAGATACTCCAGTTTTTATGCCTGTTGGTACTAAAGCTAGTGTTAAAGCATTGACTCCTACAATGATAGAGGAAACAGAAAGTAAAATAATACTTGCTAATACTTATCATTTGGTATTAAAGCCTGGTTTGGATATATTAAAGATATTCGGCGGCGTTAAGAAATTTATGGGCTGGAAAGGTGCTATGCTTACAGATTCCGGCGGTTTCCAAGTATTTTCACTCGCTAAATTGAGAAAAATCAATGATGAAGGAGTGGAGTTTAGTTCTCATATAGATGGTTCAAAATATTTCTTTACACCTAGAAGCGTAATGGAAGCAGAACATATTATAGGTGCTGATTTTATAATGTGTCTTGATGAATGTTCTAAGCATGATGCTACTTATGAATATGCTAAAGAAGCTATGTTAAGAACACATAAATGGGCAAAAGAATGTAAAGAGTATCATGACAGTACTCCTAATAGTGAATATCAGTATTTAGGCGGTATAATACAAGGTGGAATGTTTGATGATTTAAGAAAAGAGAGTGCTGAAACTTTAGTTAATATGGATTTTCCTTTCTATTCTATAGGGGGGCTTTCTGTAGGTGAGACTCCAGAAAAAATGCATGAGGTACTTTCTAAAGTTATGCTTTATACTAATAAACAAAAACCTCGTTATTTAATGGGGGTAAGTGAGCCTAGAGACATACTTAATGGTGTTATGGAAGGTATTGATATGTTTGACTGTGTTATGCCTACCAGAAATGCTAGAAATGGAGAGGCTTTCACTATGAATGGCATAGTAAGAATAAGAAATTCTAAGTATAGAACAGATGATACAGTTCTTGAGAAGGAATGTGATTGTTATACTTGTAGAAATTTCTCTAAAGCATATCTTAATCATTTGGATAAAGTTCATGAAATATTATTTTCTACTCTTATGACAATACATAATGTTAGATTTATGCAAAGATTTATGAGAGATTTAAGAAATTCTATTGAAAATGATACTTTTTCCGATTATAGGAAAGATATGATGTTAAAATTTTATGAATAATTATTTGTATTTGTTTTACATATATAACTAAATATTATATAATACAAATAAAATAATTAAGCAGGTTTATTTTATGACTAGTAAATATGCTAACCTTTTAGAAAAATATAACTCTATTCTATCAAAGAAACCTAATGATTCTTATACATTAGCTATTTTGGCTAGAATAGCATTGAAGGAATCCAGATTTGCAGATGCTGAAAATTATTATAATTTTATTTTATCAAATGATCCTGATTATCCAGAAGCATTGTATATGATGGGATTTCTATTTATGAACCGTAATGATTATTCTAAAGCTTTAGGTTATTTTAATAAGCTTGTATCAAATGGAAAAGAAAATGCATTTATATATGAATATATGGCTGTTATGGATAGAGAAAATAGAAGAAATTATTTAGAAAAAGCATTAGCATTATCTAGAGATACTAAAATAAGATCTAAAGATTATAAAAGATGTTCTTATTTAGCTTTTGAAAGTTATATATGGGGTGAATATGATATATCTTTAGAATATGCCAATTGGGCTTATAGTGCAAAGCCTACAAATGATATAGTTAATTTGCTTGGCTGTATATATCATCACAATGAAGATTATGATAAAGCTCTTTCACTATTTCATGAAGTAAATGCCAATTATGAAGGACATAATCCTTATGTATTATGTAATATAGCATCTTGTTATAAAAAGAAAAATAGTAATAAGATGGCTATAAGATATTTAGAAAAAGCCTTGGAAGTTGATTCTAATGATAAGCTTATATATTATAATATAGGTTCAATGAATGCTTTAATAGGCAATAAGAAATCAGCAATTGAAAATTTCAAAAAGGCTTTAGAAATTGATAATAATTATGAAGATGCTAAAAAAGCTTTGGCTTCTTTAGGTGAATAATTTATAAAATAAAAAATTTTTTAAAAAACTTTAAATATTACTTGATTTAGTATATTATAATAAACCTAAAAAATGAAAATGGGGTGTCGTAACAGTGAATTTTTTTGATTATATTAAGTACAATTTATTTAACATTAGAACTCCCGAATTAGTAGAAAAAATGCGTATGGAGGAATATTCAGATAGAATATCCAAGCAGAAATATAATTTTGTAGATTTGAAAACTAAAGCTTTAACACCTACTTGTGCTAAATTTGTATTTGAAATGTATAAAGTGATAGGGCCATTACTTGCACCTTTAAAAGAAGAATTTGTAGTTAAAGATGGTAAACAATTTTCTTATTATCTTATAGAAGTTTCTTTCAGCAATGAAATTAAAGAATTATATTCTACATTAAATAGAGATTATATGATGGCTAAAATACAGGAAGGTAAGAATCCTAATGCTGTATTTAGTGAAGTAAAAAACAATTTTGTGAAGTTTAAAAAATTTATAAGCGGTGAAAATGGTAAGGAAATTAATTTAACATTTAATTTGCTTAAAGATTTTGCTCAGTTATCAAATTTTGACTTTTTCTTATTTTTGAGAGCTTTTTGTCCGGCATTTGTAGACGGTGCTTATAATTCAAATCCTCAATTTAAACCTAGCTCTAATATACAAATAGTTGATGACTTGGTAAAATTAGATTATGCTGTTAATGGTATAATGATAAGAAAAGAGCTTTTATCGGCATTAAATGTTTTTCAGCAGTATTTAGGAATGCCTCCTATACCTGAAAAAAATATTAAATACTTCTTGGCTAGAATTAAATACTTACAATCTCCAAATCTTTTGCATGATATTATAGTTTATTTACTTAAAGATTTCACATACAAATGTACAGTAAGTCCGTCTAATGTTAATATATTTGTAAACTATATTACAGATTTTACTAATAATCTTAAAAAAGATATGGATAGTATTGTTGCTGATATAAAAAGCAGTAAAATTGCTGGAATGCGTAATAAGATGTTTAGCGGTATAGAAATATTGAAAATGTCTTATGTTAATGAAGAAAAAAATGAGCAATTAGAAAAATTTGATTGTCAAACATTTACTTGTGTAGAACCTTTACAATATATAAAAACATTTATCATAGAAATATTTGATATGGATTATAAAGATCCGCTTAATGATATGTTTTTAGGTGCAGAATTTGTTCATAAAGATAGAAATTCATTAGGCTTAGATGCTTTCTATACATTGAATGATTCAAGAGATATTATTCAAAAATTTGATACAACATTAACTCCTGAATCTGAAAATGTAAAACGTCTTAAAACTTGGATGGTATCTAAAAATAAAGCCAATGCCAATAGAGATTTAATAGAAGGTATGGTAAATAAAATAGATGATGAAGGTAATAAAATAGTTCTAAGTGTTTATAATGCTGTAATAGATTTAACTACAATAGTTAAAAATATTCTTGAAGATTGTTCTAATGGTACTAAATTAGAAATCACTAATGCTAATAAAATTCAGTATTTACAGAAATTTAATTTAGATATAGCTAGAAAGATGTTAGATGATTTTGATAATTTTATTGCTTTGATGAAAAATTTTGTTAGATAATTTATAGGAAATAATAATTAATGAATAAAACACATAAAACCATTATACAAGTTGTTGTAGGTGTTATAATAAGTGTAGTATGTTTATATTTTGCATTTAGAGGCATAGATATAAAAGAATCTATAGAAATAGTAAAAAATATTGATATTAAATATTTTGTTATTTCTTTAGTATTATCTGTTGCTATAATAGCTTTAAGAGGTTTGAGATGGGAATGTTTTATTCCATTAAAAAAGCCGATTAAAAAAAGAACTGTGGTGATGGCAACATATATTGGCTATATGGCTAATAATATACTTCCTGCTAAACTTGGAGAGGTTGCTCGTGCTTATATTTTGGGTGTAAAGGAAGATGTAAGTAAATCAGCATTAATAGCTTCTATTGTTACTGAGAGATTATTCGATGTTATAACAGGAGGTGTTATATTGTGTCTTTCTGTAATATTTATACCTAATTTGCCTCAAAATGTTACTTATGCTGCTATTGCTTTATTTGTTTTATCTATAGTTGGTTTTGGTGTATTAATATTTTTGGTATGGCAGAGAGAATTTGCCCATAAGGTTTTTTATAAAGTTTTTGGAATATTGCCTAAAAGTATTGGTGATAAACTTATTTTATTTTCTTGTAATTTTATAGATGGTATTGGATTTAAAAATGATCCTAAACATATATTTTTAATATTTTTCTATACAATTCTTTATCTTATAGGTCAGATTCTTACTATAGGTACTTTATTGATTGCTTTTGATATTAAGGCTTCTCCAATGATAGCATTATTTATGTTTGCTGTTGGAGGATTTGGTTTTGCTGTACCTTCAGCAC
The DNA here is from genome assembly GCF_036997785.1 of Brachyspira pulli. Taxonomy (NCBI): domain Bacteria; kingdom Pseudomonadati; phylum Spirochaetota; class Spirochaetia; order Brachyspirales; family Brachyspiraceae; genus Brachyspira; species Brachyspira pulli. The sequence continues at coordinate 21,778 of NZ_JAWLQI010000013.1, read as the reverse complement.
CTTCAGGAATAGGACCTTTTGAATGGGCTTTAGTATTTGGTCTTTCTTTGATAGGCGTAGATAAAACTATAGCATTCCCTTATGCTTTAGTTTATCATATGATGGGAATTGTACCTATAGTAATTATTGGATTTATATTCTTATTCATGTTAGGTATAGATTTAAAAACTGCCACAAAAGGTGATAATAGTACAGAAAATAATATAAATAATGATTCTTCTACAGAGCAGAAATAATTACTATATGACGTTCTTTATCTTCATTTGGTAATTTTTTTATTTCTATATTATATTTATTTTTTTGTATATTAGCTTCTTTTAATTCTTCTTCTATTTTGTCTATTTTACCTTTATATAGTAATAATTTAGAATTTTTCTTTTTTAGTTTATTAAATATTTTTAATAATGTGGCAATATCTGAAAATGCTCTTGAAGTTATGGTATCATATTTTTCTTTTATTTCATAAACATTCATACATTTTATTTCTATATTGTTTAATTCTAATTTCTCTTTGGCTAATCTTAAGAATTCGCATTTTTTATTTTTGGATTCACAAAGAGTAAATTTTTTATTATTATATATAATAGCAAGAGGTATAGAAGGAAGTCCTGCTCCGCATCCAATATCTATTATATTGTCATTATTTTGAAATATATTTAAAGCGAGAAGACAATCTATGATATGATCATTAAAAAAATCTTCTATTGTTTTTGCCCCTGTAATATTAACATTTTGATTGTATTCTATTACAAGGGAAGCATAATCCAATAGTTTTTGTTTATTTTCTTCTGTAATTTTTATATTTGCTGTACTAGAAATATAATCCAATATAGAATCATAATTAAGCATTTATATTACCAACCTAATTTTTTAGCATCTTGTTTTGCTTTATCTCCGGCAGATACATTTGTAATATTATAACGTATTTCTCTTTTATCTATTTTACTTTTCATTATAAATTCTTGAGGATATGGCATATTATTAACAGTTGTATAAGAGCCTAATTGTACGTCTACAACATTATCCATAAATGCAGTAGAAAATGTTCTTACTCTGTATGTACTTGCTGAGAAAACTATAGTATCAACTCTGTCAACATATCCTATTTTTAATGTATGCCAATTTTTTCCTAATGTTATATTGCTGCTTACAATTTTTTTTGATAGATCTATAAATTTATAGTCTAATATATCAGCATAAACTTTAGGGAAACGCATGATAGGAGCTTCTAATGCAAACTCATCGAAATTTCTTTTTAAAGGAGTTTCTTGTTCCGGAAGCACTAGAGTAAGTTCATTATTATTTACTTTAGCGTCCATTATTAAACTTCCTAAAAGCCCGTCAACAACATTCATATATTTAGTGTTATTGTTTCTGTAATAATTAACAAGCATAGGCATTTGATCTAAATCGTCACCGCTGTAAAAAGCTCCGCCTGATGAATATATTGAAGTGAATGGAGATTTAGAAAATTTACTGAATGCTTCTTTCATTACTTCTTTTTCATTTTGTCCATATACTAATTGAGTGATTAATAAAAATATAGTTAATACAATAATATTATTCTTTTTCATTTAATATAAACCTATACAAAGTTAGATGTTAATATAAAACCTATTTAGTTATTTTCTGTTAAACTTTTTATTTTTTCTTTTATTCTTTCTTCATCATAATCAAATTCTTTTTGATAAGAAGTTATTGATTTTCTGTAATATTTAAGAGCATTTTTATAATCATTTTTAGCATAGTAAGCATCTGCTATATGAGCATAAATTTCAGCCTTAGAACTATCATCTACATATAATGCTGCTTTAAGTAAAGTTTTTAAAGCATTATCATAATCGCCTTTTTTAAAGTATCCAACACCAAGAGTGTCTATATAATGAGCTGAATTAGGTTCTAATTGAACTGCATTTTGTGATAGGCTTATAGCTTTATCTAAATCTTCTCCTAATGATACTAATGCCCAAGATAAACTGTTAATATTTTCTGCTGAATTTGTATCCTGATTATATTTATAATTAGCATAAAGTAAAGCAGAAGATTTATTATCAGCTGCTAATGCTGTTACATAAGGTATATTTATTCTATAATCATTTGTATTTGATTTATTATTATAAAAATATTCAAAGTCTTCATCTAAATATTTATTAACATTATTTGTATCATTACAAAGTAAAGAAGCATAAGCTTTTAAATAGCTGTAAGAATATTTTTCTTTTTCGTATAATTCTATAGCTTTTATAGCTAATTCTTTTTCCCCTAAATCGCTTGCTGTTAATACTAATGATACTAATTCATTTTCTTTTACATCTTTATTATCTAAAGATAAATATTTTTCTATCATTTCTTTTGATTTTGTATAATTTTCCTGATTTTTAAACTCTAATGCTGCCTGTAAATATAAATTATTAAATTTTCCGCTATTATCATAACTTATTAAATTATCTATATGCTGAGGTAGGGCATCTATATTATTTATCATAAAATAGAATGATATAATATCCATTTCTGAATTTATTTTATCATCTTTGCTTCCTGTTTCAGCTATCATTTTATAGTATGCTTGTATTATATCTAAATCTATTTCTTTTCTTTCCAAATCCAATTCAATTATATTTAAAGCATTGCTGTATCCTGAATCTTTTGCTTCTTCTATAATTGATAGTATTTTAGGAGTGCTTGGATCTGAAGTATTTATTTGAGAGAATAATTCTTCATTATATTCATTTGCCATAAAACTTAAATAGGCACTTAAATATGTGGCATCATCAATTAATAAGCTATTTGAATAAGCTTCATTATATTTTTCTAATGCTTGATAACTTTTTACTATACCATAAGCAGCACTATAACTATCTACTGGAGATAATTGTACATTTTGAAGTTTTTTTAATCTGTTTATGCTGTTTTCAAATCTGCTTAAATAAAATTCGCTCATACCATAATAGAGATTATAATATTCCATATAATTATTGCTTGCTTTATTATTTGGATTTACTTTAGAGAAATAATATATAGCTTTTTCAAAATCTTTTTGCTGATAATAAGTAAAACCTAATAATATTAAAGTATCGCTGTAGGTTTGATCTAATTCATAAGCTGTTTCTAAATAGTATCTTGCTTTGCTGATATTATTTATTACAAAAATATTTCTTTCAGCTGCTTTTACTAATATTTCTATATCTTCAGGATCATCAAAAACTAAATTATCATAAATTTTAGAGCTTTGATAATATTCCCCTAATGCTTCATAAGTTTCTGCTAATGAAATATATATATCTTTATTTTGAACGTATTTGAGTACTTCTAAAAGTATAACTTTGGCACTTTCTAAATCTTTTATGGTTTCTTGTGTAACTGTTTTAGATGCTAATGCTCTTTCTTTATAGTATAATGCCAATGTATAAGCTGCTTTAGCTTCTTCTTCATTTCTTATATATTGAGCACCTTCATATACATTTTTTTCTTCTTCTTTGTTAGTTTCTGCAAATATATTAGATATACTAATAATAAATATTAACAATACAATGCTGAGTTTTCTTATAAACATACTATTCACAACTCCAGATATTTTTTAGTTTACATAATTTTAATATATATCGGTATTTATATCAATACAAAATATTGTGAAATATATGTTATTATAAAGAATATTTAGTTATCATTTTCTTTTTGTGGAGCAGTTTCAGCCTCTTTAGCAGTTGCTTCCGGTTCTTTAGCAAATGCCTTTTCTAATAAGTCCTCAAGTTTTTTATTAGTATAGAAATCAGCTTTTACTTTTGTTACTATTTCCAAAGTATTTTTTCTAGGTATTTTTACAGTTTCACCCATAAAGATATTATAATTATTTTTCATAAGTTTTAAATTTTCATATCCCATTAGGGTAGCAACCAAACAGAAATGTCTATAACCTATAGCTTTTTTCTCTATAGTCATTATATATTCTATTGAATTTCTGAACTCATTCATAGCTGATTCAATCATTTGACTTAATACTTCCATAGCTTTATCCATATAGGCACCGTCTTCAAAGTATGGAGCAGGATTTTCATTGTCAAATAAAGTAACCGGCCAGAAAAATCTTTTTTCTTTATAATCTATTTTAGCATCTTTTATAATATTTACTTTTTGTAGGAATCTTCCTAAACTTTTTGCCTTTTCTTTATCTAATTCCAAATTATCAAGCATTTTAGCTAATTCTGTAAGATAAACTCCTACAGTTCCGGCAACATAATAACAATAATCATCTAAATCTTCAAAAGTTGTTATTGGGTGATCTTGATAATATATCATTCCATATCCCATTTCTCTTAAATATGAAATTGATATATTCTTTATTTCCTGTTTGAAAGTGTAAAAGGATTTTAATACTACATTTATATTTTCTATTAATACTTTATCATTTTCATTTATTGTGTTTTCTATAACTATTTTTTTGAAATTTTCTAAATTTTCAGTATTTTCTGTTTTTAATATATTTATAAATCCAGTTATTAAAGTTTCTTTATCTTCTTTAGTATGATTTGAATCTTCTATAGTATCTATTATTCTAGCTAATAAATATTGTACTTCTACTTTACTTTTTTTATTTTTATCTAGTAATGGTATTGTTAAAGCAAAGCTTCTTGAAACAAGATCTAATAAATATTTTGTATTAATTTTTGTTGCCATATATTATTTTCCTAACACTTTATTAATTATTTTTTAACAAACATACACAATGAACAGCTATTCCTTCGCCTTTTCCTACAGCGTCCATTTTTTCATTTGTTTTAGCTTTTATTGATATATTTTCTATACTTGTTGATAAAATTTTAGATAGTTTTTCTCTCATAGAATCTATATAATTTCTCAATTTTGGCTTTTCCAGTATTATAGTGACATCTATATTCCCGATACTGTATTTTTTTTCTTTCATTATAGAAACAGTTTCTTCTAATAAAACAACAGATGATATATCTTTGTATTTATTATCATTGTCTGGGAAATGGCTTCCTATATCTCCAAGTGCTAATGCTCCAAATATAGAGTCTATTATTGCATGAATTACAACATCAGCATCGGAATGACCTTTAAGACCTAATTCATAAGGAATTTCAATGCCTGCTAATATTAGTTTACGATTTTCTGCAAATACATGTGAATCATAACCGTAACCTATTCTCATTATATATTTTTCCTTTATTAATTTATGTTTAAATTATACTAAAATAGATTAATTTGTCAAACTATTTTATATGTAGTATTACTATGTAATTTTTATGTATGTATGATTTGTAGTGTAATATTGTATGTGGTTATGTACTGTATATAAAAAAGTAACAAATTCTACATATGTATATTGAATACGTATCAAAAAATTATATAATACTATACATAGAAAATATTAAATGGAGCAAGACAAATGAAAAAAATAGGTCTTTTGCCTAGAATTATTATAGGTATAATTTTAGGTATATTAGTTGGAATGTTCCTTCCAGGTCCAATAGTAAGAATATTTGTAACTATAAGTGCAATATTTAGTTTATTCTTAAACTTTATAATACCATTAATGGTAGTTACATTTATTGGTTATGGTATAGCTAATTTGACAGAAGGAGCTCCTAAGTTGATAGGTGTTACAGTGATAGTATCATATCTTTCTACATTAGTAGCAGGAAGTATAGCATTTTTGGTAGCTTCTAATCTTTTCCCTACTTTATTAGGTTCTGCAAGTTTGAGCAGTGTAAAAATTGAATCTGGTTTAGAAAGCTATTTCACTATACCTCTTAAACCATTATTTGATGTTACCTCAGCTGTAATATTTGCATTCATCTTGGGAATAGGTATAACAATGTTAAGACCTAAAGGACAAGGTGCTGAATTATTTTCTATAGTAAGAGACTCTGAAGAAGTTATTCAAGCTATATTAAAAAATATAATCATTCCTATATTGCCTTTGCATATTTTAGGAACATTTGCTAATTTAGCTTATGCAGGAAGCATACAGCATATACTTATAATATTTGCTAAAGTATTTGCTGTTGTTATAATTCTTCATTTACTTTATATAACAGCTTTATTTATAATAGCTGGTGTTATAGGAAAGAAATCTCCTTTAATGCTTATTAAAAACCAAATACCACCTTATTTGACTGCTGTAGGTACTCAAAGCAGTGCGGCAACAATTCCTATTAGTTTAATAGCAGCAGAGAAAAACGGAGTATCTGAACAAATAAGAAAATTTGTAATACCTCTTTGTGCTACTATACACTTAGCAGGTTCTATGATTACATTAACTTGCTGTTCTACTGCTGTTATATTAATTTTAGGACAAAATCCTACTTACAGTTCTATACTTCCTTTCTTACTTATGTTGGGAATAGCTATGGTTGCTGCTCCTGGTGCTCCTGGCGGTGCTGTTATGAGTGCTTTGCCTTTCTTCTATATGATTGGAATAACAGGAGAAGAATTACAAGGATTGATGATTGCTTTATACTTAACTCAGGACTCATTCGGTACTGCTGCTAATGTATCTGGCGATAATGCTATAGCTGTATTTGTTGATTGGTTCTATCAAACTAAAATAAAAAAAGATGCTGCTTGATTTTATTAAATTAAAATGAGAATATAAAAAAGGATAGTTCTTTCAAAGGGCTGTCCTTTTTTATTATAGATTTAATTACATTTGCCCGCCCTTTTTCTTCATTATTTAAACATGAAATTTTAATTATTATTTCATTATAGCTAAAATTAGAAATAGTATTGCCAGCCCAAGTTTTTATTAAATTGTTAATCTATTCAACGCACGGTGAACAAAATTTATTATATAATTTGTATGTTATTATTAATTCATTTATATTGATAGTGCTGTTCTGCGTGCGGTTAAGATATTTTAAATTTAAAAAAAAAAATCTAGGGTGGGTGTTATAATTAGAGATTAATATAAAAAAGAAAATAATACTAAAATAACATATTAGTTTAAAAAGCCTAGAGGGTGGGATTAAAAATAAAACAAAAAAGAATATTATCGTATTTTGTATACCCTGTTGACGTATAGTTTATTTTATAGTATGATTCTCCAAAATTATTATGAGATAATAACTTATGAATATTAAAAAATTAATCAATATATTTGCAATTATTTTAATACCAATTTCTATTTTATCAATTTTAATTTCTTTGATAATGCTGCTTTTTAAACAGAATATTGCCTATATTATAATTATAGCTTCTATAGTTTTTATAGTAAATTCTATTTTACTATTTATAAAAAAGAATTATAGAAGATTTATTATAATATTTTTATCTACTGCAATAGTTTTATTTATAAGTATATTTTCTGTAATTCTTTATAATAATTATGAAAAAAGAATAACAAGAGTTAGTAATGATATAGGACTTTATTTATATTATCCCTTTGATGATATTAGAAATGATACCAATTCAAAAATAGCAAAACTCACAAATGAATCAAGTTTAATAATAATAAATAATTTTCCAAGATTAGATGGAGCAACTGCATTATTTCCGCTTTATTCATCATTTGCAAATGCAGTTTATGAAATCACAGTTACAAATAATGAATATACTAATATGTTTTTAGAATATGTACCATTTAAAGGATATGTAGAAACTAATACTGATGGAATAATAGAAACTAATTATGGCAGAGCAACAAACAGCAGTTATGATACAGCTTATGTTTTATGTTCAAAAACACATGATGCTTATATTAATCTTATTTATGATGATGTTGATTTAATATTTTGTGCTGCACCTTCAGATGAAGAAATAGAAGAAGCTAGAACAAATAATAGAGAGCTTATATTAACACCAATAGGAAAAGAGGCATTTATATTTTTTGTAAACTCTAAAAATAAAATAAATAATCTTTCAAAAGAAAATATAAAAGACATATATACTGGAAAAATAAATAATTGGAAAGTATTAGGCGGAGATAACATGAAAATAAAAGCCTATCAAAGAAATAAATACAGCGGAAGTCAAAGTGCATTTATAAGATTTATGGCTTCAATGAATGCAGAGAATGATATAATGGCACCTTATACAGAAACAGTAATAGGCGGAATGCTTGAGGTAATAGATGTAGTAAGTGAATATAGAAATAGAAAAAATGCTATAGGGTATTCATTCTTATTTTATGCAACAGAAATGGTTAAAAATAATGAAATAAAGACTATATCTATTGATAATATAGAGCCAAACAGAGAAAATATAAAAAATGGAACATACAAATTAGCCAATGATTTTTATGCTATAACTACTAAAAGAGCTTTGGAAGAAAATCCTAATGTTCAAAAATTAATAGATTTTATATTGTCAAAAGACGGACAGTATTTAATTAGTACTACTGGATATACGCCTATAAATAATTAATTTTTTATACCTTATTGACGTATAAATATTTATAATATAATATATGAATTCTTGTTTCAATGTTTAGTATAGTTTAGGAGAGTTTATGAATAAAAATATCTGCAGAATAATTGTGTCTTTTATTTTCTTAATATTTACATCTTTCTTGTTATACTCTCAGGAATATGATACTAATTATTATAAAAATATTTTTGATCAAATGTTTACAAATGAAGATGAATTAAAAGAAATGGCAAAAGACCCTAAAGAATATATGGAAAACTTATTTAAAGAGGCAGCAGAAAAAGTATTAAAAGAGAAAATAGAATTTTATAAAAAATATAATGTTATAGAAATAGATAGTTTAGAATATGAATATCAAAATGCGGCAGAAGGTTATGGGGATTTAGAAGCTGTTAAGAAGTTTATACAGAAATATGATATAAACGGAGTATATGACGGATATACTTTGCTTTATACTTATTCAAGATATAATGGCAAACCTGATATAATAGAGTTCTTACTTGAAAATAATGCTGATGTTTATCAAAAATCTATTAATGGTAAAACAGCCCTTTACAGTGCTGTAGATGATTATGCTTATGATGTTGTTGAAATTATCTTGAAACATTATAAAAACGATGATGATATAAATGATGAGTTTTTGTTAGCTGTTAATAAAGAAAATGAGTTTATCTTAAAAAGTCTATTAAAAAAGAAATTTTTATTCTTTGGAAATAAATTCAAAATGGATTTAGACAAAGGGCTTGAAATAGCACTTGATAAAGGCAACGAAGATATAGCAGCTATATTAGTTTTAAACGGAGCTAAAACTGATAATTTTTTATATTATTTTAAATTGGTATTTGGTAAATATTTAATTCTTATAGCTATTTTTATAGCTGTTATCATTATTTTTATTAAAGCATATAAAAGAAGATATATTCCTACTATTTATGAAGAGAGTTCAATGTTTATAACTTTTAAAGATAAAGTAAATAATATGTATATTTACTCTTATGTTTATTATAGCTATGGCGGACTAATATCTACAAAGCAGGGTTTTTTTGGAAATATATTTATAAATAATGATAAGCTAAAAGGATATTATAATATACTCAGTAATTTTATGGATAATTATATTTCTATTTATTGTTTTAATGATAATAAACAAAATGACAAAGAATATTTTAGCTGGTATGATCTTATTATAGAAAGAAATGAAAAAGCCATTATAAAATTTGATTGTTCTCTTTATGATTTTATAAATAGTGATAAAACAGAAATTAACTATATTATGAAAGTATCTGATTCTAAAATTATAAATGGAGTTTTTGAAGTGAATAGAAATCCTGATATTAAGGTAGAATATTTTAAATTAATATTTAAAAAGATAGCAAAATCTAATCATTTGATAAATATTCTTCGCTATTTATTTGATCTCTATCATTTCAATATAAAAAACAATGATAAAATTAATTCATATATAAACGGAGATAATAAACCATATTCTCAGAAACAAAATGAATTGAAGATAAATGTCGAAGAGATTTTAAAGAAACATGATAAGGTTTTATTTAATGATATAAAAATTAAATATTATGACAAACTTAAAGATTTTTATAATGCTGATAATATAGTGTATTTTGATGATAAAACAATATGTGTATACAAAAGATTTTCTAAAATAGACTCTGATAATGATCTTATAATAAATAATATATCACTCATAATTGATTTAGATAATGAAAAATTAATAAGTCCTTATTTTAAAAATTTTGTTAATAATGCTGATGATATACTAAAAAAATATAATTCTAATTTTTATAAGAATATAGATAATGTACTTTTCCTTATAACAGAAGCCGGTATTATATTGATGAAAGATAAGGAACATAAAAAAATATTTATCCCTTTAGATGATATAAAATATAATATTAATAAAGATCATTATTTGTCTTATTTATTTGATTAATTTTTATATATACCTAAACAATTATATTTTGTCAAAATAGTTTTTTTAATTTAAAATATTTTCAGGGCTTTGCCCCGAACCCCAGTTCTTTTACGACCGAAGGAAGTACTGTAAATATTACCAAAGGCGAAGGGCTATATTTTATCTTAAATTAATAATTTATATTACATGTAAAAACAAAATTAGTATGATTTAGTACGAATTTTATATTTGCACTTTCGCGAAGCGTGCCGACGAAGTCCGCCTCGCTCTGCGTGCCTTTGGCAGGCGTGCGGCGGGAAAAAGAACAACAAAAAATTGACAAAGTTAAAAATTTGCAGTATATATTATTTTTAGTATGATTTAATACTATATTTTTCAATTGAAACAAATAAAAAATAATAAAAAAACGAGTAAATTTTAAAAATTACGTATGTATTGACATAATTCTAATTTTTTATATAATACCATACTATAGGAGGTTATATGATATGAAAGGTAGAATTTTAAAATTTTCATTCTTTTTATTAATTTCAACTTTTTTATTTGTTAATATTGCATGTTCTAAAAAAACAGAAAAAAACACAAATATCCCTGAAGACCTATATGGTCAATATTTTATGTCGCCTGATGAAACATATATGAAATCGCTTCTTATAATTGTGGATTATGATGGTATAGAAATTAACTATCCTAATGATGAATCTACAATAGAAGTTGTAAAAAAGTGCGTAGATATTGTAATGGAAAGCGACAGAGCTATAAAAGGAGATATAGGAAATAATAAATTATCAAAAGTAGCAGATAATCATTATAAAACTGTATCTAAAAATGATGCTCACTTAGAATTTAAATTTACTAATGAAGCACTTGAACTATCTGTTTTTGATGGAACACAGCAAGTTAACTCAATTAGTCTTCGTAAATTAGGAAAATAATATTTTAAGTGAATAAAATTATAATTATATACGATAAGTGTTGCGTATAAAAAATCGTATTTTTAAATTTTTATTCACTTATTATTTTTTTATAATGTATTTATACGCGTATCACAAAAAATAATAAAATGTGAGTATAACAAAAATAAGTGAGCCGAAGCCTTTGACTTAATTTATTAAGTCAAACCTTTAGGCGAACCGAGTAGGCACACTTTGTGTGGGCGAACATAGCAACAATAGGAGTTTATTATGATAGATAATATATTTGATTTTCTATTAAATCAAAATGAAAATACAAAGTTTATTCTAGGTATAGTTTTTATTGTTATTTTTTATATTATTTTTATGTATATAAAGAAGCGTTCCAAGAAATGGTATTCTCAAAATAAAATAATAGTAGATGGAAAAGATTTCTTTATGCTTAAAGATAAAGTAAATAATATATATATTAATTGCTACAGATATAAAGATAATGCTTATGCCAAATGGTTTAACGATCACCACTCTAAAATGGAGGATATACTAACATTAAGCAACAATTGGGCAGAAGATGAAATTAGAATAAAAAGACAATTTGACGGTTTTGCAAATGAATATTTTGACCGTTTTCCAAGTCAAATATTTATAAATAACGGCGATGAATTAATTATTCGTGAAACTAGTAAATTATACATAGATGAAATGGTGGTTTACCATGATTATGACAAAAAATATTTTAAGGATTTATATTACAGACAATACAAAATAGAAACCCCTTTTCAATATTATGAATTTAATCCAAATGATAAACCTAAATTTGAAGGTTGGTATTCAAAAGAAAATGTAAGAGACAAACTTACAACTATAAAATTCAGAAAAGAATTAGATTATGAAAGAACATCTAAAATTGAATATACAATGGATATTGAAAATAAAAGAATAGAAGGAGTTTTTGAAGTTATTAGAAAGCCTGAAATAGAAGTAAAACAATTTTATATTCCAATTGAACAGATGAGTTTTCCTGATCAGCTGTCTTACAAATATGATGGTTTGGGAGTTGATGAAACAAAGAAAATGCTTACTAATTATTTATTTAATTTCAATTATCCTTTTATTAAAGGAAAAGAAAAAATAAATATGGCTATCAGCGGAGCTTATAATTTTGATGAAAGATTCAAACAAGAAAAAGGAAAAGAACTTGAAGAGAAATTGAACCATAAAAATGCTCTTTTTGATATATTCTGTCCTTTAGATTATATTGGTCTTATATATTATAGGAAATTTAAAGACTTTAGATGCCTTGATATATCATACTATGATGATGAAGTAATATGCGTATACAAAAGAACTGTAGAAGCAGATGCAGAAAGTAAAGAAGCTATGGTAAAGAATAATTCTCTTATATTTGAATTGGATAGTGAAAAAAGTATAAGTTCTTATTTAAGAGATTTAGTTGTTGATAGTAAAGAATTATTATCTAATTATGAACTTACTGATAATTTTTATAATAATATGAATAAATTAATATTTCTTTTGACAGATACAGGAATTATAGTAATGCCGGAATATCCTGATCTAGATATTAATGACTCTGCAGATGAATATGAAGAAATTGCAGAAAGAGTATTTATTCCTACAGAGCATTTAAAAAATTATCTAAATAAAAGTCATTATTTATTTAATTTTTTTAGTAGGAGATAATTAATTTTTATATACTGAAACAATTATTTTTGTAAATTTCTATATTTTTATAGATATATTATCAACTTTTTTGACACACACGCTCTGCGGACTTCGTCAAAGTTGCTGCCGGCACGCTTCGCGAAAACGCAAGTACTTTAACTCTATATGTATAGAATATATCTTAAATGTAGTATAACACATTGTCGCAGTCACACATAGCAGTAAGTATACTCACTAGCTTATACATGGCGAACCAAGTAGGCACACTTCGTGTGGGCGAACATAGCAATAATAAATTATAATTTTTAAATATTAGAAAGCTAAATATAAAAATTTTAAGCATCTAGCAAATTCCAAAAGACGGCTAGATACTATTAGCCAATAATTTTTATTAACAACAATAGGAGCTATTTATGATATCATTTGGTATATTTGAACCATTAAGAATTTTTATTATTAGTGACTATTTCTGGCCTGTTATTTTGGGAGTACCTGCAATTTTGCTAGCTGTAATTTTTATGCTTGAGAAGAGAGCAAAAAAATGGTATGCTAAAAATAAAATATTGGTATATGAAAAAAGTTTTTTCATGCTGAAAGATAGAGTAAATAATATATATATTAATTGCTATAAATATAAAGATAATGATTATGATGAATGGTACAGAAAACATCGCGGTAAAATAAAGTATTTAATTAAAGTAAAATTTGATAATTTCGCACGTGAATATTTTGCTTCTTTTACAGGGCAAATGTTTATAAACAGCGAAAATAAATTAATGATTCGTGAAACTAATGAATTAAATAATAATCAAATTAATGTTTACCGTGATTATGATATGAATTATTTTGAAAGACTAAAAGAAAAGCAATTTAAATCATATCTTCCTTATGAAACGTCATGGAAAGAATCAATTAAATTTAATAAATGGAGTTCGAAAAAAGAAATTAGAGAAATTTTATTAAAGATAAAATTCAAAAAAGAATTCGATTATGAAAGAACATCAGAAATTGAATATACTATGGATATTAAAGGCGGAAAAGTGGAAGGAGTTTTTGAAGTTATTAGAAAACCTGAAATTGAAATAAGAGAGTTTTATATTCCAATAGAACAGAGTACTTTTACTAATGATAAATTTTCAGCTTATCTTGGTATGGATGAAGTAAGAAAAATGCTTACTAATTATTTATTTAATTTCAATTATCCTTTTATTAGAGGAAAAGAAAGAATAAATTCAGATATCAGCGGAGCTCACAATTTTGATGAAAATTTTAAAGAAGAAAAAGGAAGAGAACTTGAAGAAGAATTAAAAAATAAAGAACTTATTATAGAAAAATTCCATCATTATGACCAAAACAAAGCCTATTATGCTGATAAAATTGGTATTATATATTATAAGAAACTTAAAGACTTTAGATGCTTTGATATATCATACTATGATAATGAATTAATATGTATATATAAAAGAACTGTAAAAGCAGATGAAAGAAGAGATGAAGCTACAGTAAAGAATCATTCTTTTATATTTGAATTAAACGGAGAAAAAAGTATAAGTTCTTATTTAAGAGATTTAGTTCCTGATAGTAAAGAATTATTATCTAAATATGTAGTTCCTGATTATTTTTATGACAATATATATAGTTTAATATTTCTTTTAACAGATACAGGAATTATAGTAATGCCTGAATATACAAACCTAATTCTTATCGATGAGGACTATGACTTGGAAAATACACATGAAAAAATTGCAAGTAGAATATTTATTTCTTCTAATGATTTAAAAAATTATTTAAATAGAAGTCATTTTTTATTTAGTTTTTTTGATAGGCAATAATTGCTTTTATAAGTAATTTTTATATAATGCAGAGCTTATAGTGTAAAATATAAAATGCGAATATATACTTAAAATTTTAATTTTGTTAATTTTTTATTCAACTTTTTCCCGCAGCAAAAAGTTGCAAAAAATGCGAGTATAAAACTAGCATTAAATAATACTAATTTTATTTTAGATGTAATATAAACTATTAGTTTAAGTTAAAATATTGCACTTAGTGTGGGCAAACATAACAATAATAAAAGCGAGCAGAGCCACCTCTATACTTCGCAGAATGCGGACAAAGTCAGTATAGAGGTACTTTCAGGCGATGCGAGTATAACAATTAATAAGTGAGCCGAAGCCAGCTAGTGAGTTTACTCACTAGCTTATTATAGTCGAACCAAGTAGGCACACTTCGTGTTGGCGAACATAATAATTAATAAGTGAGCCGAAGCTAGCTAGTGAGTTTATTCACTAGCTTATTATAGTCGAACCAAGTAGGCACACTTCGTGTTGGCGAACATAATAATTAATAAGTGAGCCGAAGCCAGCTAGTGAGTTTACTCACTAGCTTATTATAGGCGAACCAAGTAGGCACACTTCGTGTGGGCGAACATAATAATTAAGGAGAATATTAATAACAGTGAAAAATTTAATAAGTAAATCATTTATAGATAAAGATATAATAATTTTGTTAGCAGTAGTAATTTTAGTAGCTGCTGTCATAATAATTCTTAATATACCTAAAAATAAGGCTAAGAAAAACCCTGTAAGATTCTATAGAAATAATTTTTTCATGCTTAAAGATAAAGTAAATAATATATATATTTATGTCTATGAACACAAGAAAAATGATAATCATAATGATTTATACTTGCCTAAAGATAATGTGTTTCCATATCTAGGAAAAGTATATATAAATAATGATAATGGCTTTATTATAAATGATGTTTATTTTTCATCTGAAAGAATAGGAGTTGACAATTATTATGATAAAGATAATACAATTTTAATTAATAAACACTCATCAGAGGGTAGTAGATCTTATGGATATGATCCTGAAACTTTTGCTGAAATAACATTCAAAACAAAATTAGATGATACATCAAAATCACAAATTGAGTATGTTATAGAGTTTAAGCCTTATGACAGTATTGTTGATTATGTTGGCGATAATATCAAAAAAACTTTAAGAGAGCCTGTAAAAATAGAAGGAACTTTTGAAATCATAAGAGAAGATGAAGCAGAAATAATAAGACTGCATAATACAGACATATTGGGTTTGTATAATGATAAAAGTATTTTATTCAGTTCTGAGAGAATATTCTCTCTAAATGTATTTAATTTTGATTATCTCTTTATAAATGGAAAAGAAAAAATAAATTCATCTATTAATGGAGTTAGAGAGTTTTCAGATGAGTTTTTGAAAGATAAAATAAATGAAAATAAAGATATAGTTGCATCTTATGTAAAAGAATCTGAAAAAAGACATTGGAAATCATTAATGAATGAGAATATATTAAATTATATTGATAATTATGCTGATTATTATAATGAACTTAAAGAGTTTAAAAGTTTTAATATATTATACTATGATGATAAAACAATATCTTTATATAAAAGAGTTTCAAAGCTGGAAGATTTGCAGCTTGCTGAAATAGATAATATGTTTATGACATTTGAGTTGGGCAGTCAAAAATTAATAAGCCCTTATCTTAAAGATTTAGTAAATGATGCTGAAAAATTACTAAAAGAATACAATGCTCCTAGTGATTTTTATTCTAATATAGATAATTTAATTTTTGGTGTAACTGATTCATTTATTATAATAATGAAAGAAAAAGGATACGGAAAAATATTTATTGATAATAATAATATGAAAGAGTATATAAATAAGGAGCATTATTTAGCTTATTTGTTTGATTAATTTATATGGTATAAATTAGAATTAAAAAATTTGACTTTGTTTTAATTATTATTTATACTATTAATGAGTAATTGTTAAGGAAGAATTATGACAGTAAAAGAAGAATTGATAAATATTATAGACAATATGCCAGAAGAAAATCTAACAAAAATTATTGATATGATAAAAGAACAGCAATATCTTGATGAAGCCATTAATATGGAAGCTAATGGGAAAGTTATAGTTAAGACTTTAGAAGAACTTGAAGAGTTTGAAAAATGAAAATAGTTTTTAATGAAAGAGCTTGGCAGGAATATATGTTCTGGGTATCTAATGATAAATTGATTGTAAAGAAGATTAATGAACTTATTAAAGATATTATTAGAGATCCATATTCTGGTATAGGTAAGCCTGAAAAATTAAAATATGATAAAAAAGATCTATATTCCAGACGAATTAATTTAGAGCATAGATTAGTTTATCATATAGAAAATGATAATTTAATCATTACTTCTTGCAAATACCATTACAATAAAGAATAAATTATATTAATTAATTTTATTTTCAGAAATTATTTTTATCACTTATTTTCAATAAAGTTTATAGATATCACAGGAACTTATAACTTTTGTAGACTGATACATTATAATAGCAAATGAGGTTTAATGAATGAAAAGTATATTATATAACGAATATTTTGTTTTGATTATTTCTATTATTATTTTAGTTATTATTTTTAAAATCTTAATGAAAAATAAATACCGTCCTTATTTTGAAATAAAAAATATAACTTTTACCGTACTTAAAGATAAGATTAATAATATATACATTTACTGCAATAAATTTGAAAATATAGATGATGGTATTCATTATTTGTATAGAGGAAAAATTTTTATAAATAATGAGGATTTATTTGGTATTTATGAAATTAGAGGAAACAGCAGTAAAATAGAAGTTTTTGATTATTATACTGAAGAAGAATTTATAAGATCTAAAATAAAAAATATTGCAGAGATAAATTTAAATAATTCTAGTATTTCAAAAGCTGAATATGTTATGGAGATTAATTCTAAAAGAATAGAAGGAGTTTTTGAATTAATAAATGAACCTAAAATAAATATAAAAAAATTTAATATATACAAATTTGGATATTTAAAAAAATATGGAGAATTAAGCATAATTCTTAGTTATTTATTCAATTTTTATTATGCATTTATAGACAATAAAGAAAAAATAAATTTTGATATTAATGGCGAATCTAGTTTTTCAAAAGATTTTCAGTATAAAAAAGAAAATGAACTTTCAGATGAAATTAATTCATTTTTGAAAAAATTTCCTGTTTATGAATTAAGGAAATATTTTATTAAAATTAAAGATTTATATGCTTTTAATATATTATACTTTGATGAAAAAACTATTTGTATGTATAAAAGACTTATAAAAATAGAAGATAGTAAAGAAATTATAATAAATAATGTTTTTCTAATTTATGATTTGAATAATCAAAAATTAGTTACTCCATATTTAAAAGACTTAGTAAATGATGCTGAAAAATTATTAAAAGAATGCAATGCTCCTAGTGATTTTTATTCTAATATAGATAATTTAATTTTTGGTATAACAGATTCTTTTATTATAATAATGAAAGAAAAAGAATATGGAAAAATATTTGTTGATTTTAATAATATAAAAGAGTATATAAATAAGGATCATTATTTGGTTTATTTATTTAATTGATTTTTAGTTTATAATAAATCAATTATGAGTAATAAATTAAAAACTATAATAAATATATTTGCTGTTATTATCATTGTTGCATCTGTCAATATTATTATTTCTTCTTTTTCAATGATGATGTTTTATAATAAAAGTAATTTATTTTACATCATTGATATAATTGCTTTACTTTTTATAATAAACTCTGTAGTACTGCTTTATAAAAAGAATTATAAAGCATTTAT
Organism: Brachyspira pulli; assembly: GCF_036997785.1. NCBI lineage: Bacteria > Pseudomonadati > Spirochaetota > Spirochaetia > Brachyspirales > Brachyspiraceae > Brachyspira > Brachyspira pulli. Next base: position 3,182 of record NZ_JAWLQI010000013.1, on the reverse strand, counting down.
TATAGGCTTTGTTTTGATATTATCATTTAGTTTTGTATTTGCTGCTTGCAATTATGTTATATATGCATGGAAATCAGAAAAAGCTAAAATTGCAAAAAAAGATAAGGAAGTACATAATTCTTTGGATAGAGCATTAGCCAAAGAACGTTTTTTTAAAGCTGCTGAAAAAGGCGATATTGAAAGAATAAAAGAATTAATGGATTATGTTGATATTAATGCTAAAGATGCTTATGGAATTAATGCTTTGATGCATGCTTTGATTTTTAATAATTTGGAATCTGTAGAATTTTTATTAGAAAATGGTGCTGATGTAAATTCAATGGATTATGAATATCAAACGCCTTTAATGTATGCAGTACAAAAGAATAATGCAGAAATTGTAAATCTTTTAATTTCTAAGGGGGCAGATCTTAATGCTAAAGATATGAGAGATAGAACGGCTTTAGATATAGCAAAATTAAAAGGTTATGCTGATATTGCTGCAATTTTAAATAATGCTAGAAAAAAGAATATAAAGAAATAAAATTATTTGTATAATATGTTTTATAAATAATATTTTACATGGCTGTGTTAAATTTAATAATTTGTAAATAAATAGTAAAATAATTGTTAAAAATACTTGCTTAATTTCCTTCTATAGTATATTATCATTTCCTAAATAATTATCAATTTTTAGAGGTTTGTGAAAAATGAAAGTGTTAGGTAATTATATATATACTATAATAAAAGGATTTATTATAGGAGCTTCAATGCTTGTGCCGGGATTCAGCGGCGGAACTATGGCTATGATACTTGGCATATATGATAAATTAATTGCTTCTTTAAGCGGAATATTAACATTTTCAAAAAATGAAAATTATTTTCTAAAAAATAAACTTAACTTTTTATTTTTAATATTTTTCTGTGTTGGTTCTGTTTTAGGTATGGTAATAATATCAAAGCCTTTATCTAATTTGATAGAAAAATATTATACAGTTTCTTCTTTCTTTTTTATGGGTGCTGCACTTGGAGGATTTAATACAGTTTATAATAAAACGAAATCTTATAAATTTGATTTTTTAAGCATTGTATATATTCTTTTAGGTGCTGCCATAGTATATTTAATATCCATAATACCGGAAGGTTTTTTCAGCAACTCAGGAAATAGAAGTGAAATGTTTATGTATTTTATACTAATAGTTGCTGGTTTAATAGTTGCTATTGCTATGATACTTCCGGGTATAAGTGTTTCTTATATGTTTTTGCTTTTAGGTATTTATAGGGAAACAATTGATGCAGTACATAATTTATATTTTCCATATTTGATTCCTTTAGCTATAGGTTCTATTTTGGGAGTGGTGCTTACTACAAAATTGCTTGAATATTGGATGGAGCATTATGTTAAATCTTCTTATCTTATAATATCAGGTTTTGTATTGGGTTCTATTATACAAGTTTTCCCAGGACTTCCAAAAGGCATAGAATGGGTATTATGCCCTATAATGTTTTTAGCAGCTTATTTACTTATAAGACTTTTACAGAAATTCGATCCTGATAATAGATAATTTTTATAATATTATTCATATATTAACTTTATATTATAAACATTAAAATAGTATGGGTATCTGCTGAAAATTTCTATATCAAATTTTTTTTGATCGTTATCTTCTTTATAATGCTTAATTTTTTTACTAGCATTAAAATTAAAATATATTTTTAAAAAAGAGTTTATATTTTTTTCGTTTATATTATAAAATATATTCTCTGGTATTTTTATAATAAAAGAATTATTTTCTTTTATAGATTTATAATTATTGTATCCGTCTGTAATTTCTATATTAAATAGAGTAGGGTATATATTTATTTTGTATGTGTTTAGTATGCGTCCTAACTTAATTATATTTATTTCTAATACTTTATACTTTTGATTTTCTTCTATTTTTAATTCTATATTTGCATCTCTGTCGAATGTTTGAATGAATAAATTATTAGTATCGAAATTATCATCTTCTAAAAATAAATTATAATTGTATTCATCTTTATGAAAACCAATTATATTTGATTTTTCTCTGTATAAATCATAGCCTTTGTATTTCAAATCATTTAATTTATAAATATCATCATTCATTATAGAAAATGCATTTATATAAAAAATGAATATTATAAAATATTTAAACATTATTTATTGATCAACAGTGAATATAACAGCTCTGTTTGCATCAGCAGCATTTTTCCAAAACTCTATACTTCTGTAAAAATAATCCCAAGTATATTCAAAATCTTCATCGTCTAATGGATACTCATAACCTTTTTCATCAATTTTTAAATATTTTTCTTTGAACTTTTCTTTTGTTATAGTTTCTATTTTTGAGGCAATATCTTTAACTACATCAGCTTTTTTTAATGTGATAATATAATCTTCCTCATCATCTCCATTTCCGTATAAAACATCGCCTCCCATTATGATAGAGCCGAAAGGATAATTATCATCACCGAATACTAAAAGCCCATCGTTGGAAAGACATCTATGCATAGCGTCCCAAGATTTATCAAGTTCATAAATATATTTAGTATGCTTTTCAAAATAAATTCCTTCCAAATCTTCAGAAATAAAATCAGGTCTTTCAAACCTTGAAGTTTTTAATAATTTATTTAAATCCTTATCGCTCAAAGCAAAGAATACGCCAAGACAACCCATACGACACCTCCATAGTAATTAATTTAATTGTATTAGAAAAATAAAATTGTCAGAATATATAAATATTGTATTTTTATTAAAAAATATTTATTTATGTATAGTAGATACTCATAATTTTTTATTTTTATTATAATTTATTTATTTCTTCTATACTTAAACCTGTTATTCTGCTTATATCTTCATTACTCATATTCATATTTTTTAAATTTAATGCTATGTCTTTTGCTTTATTTATTTCGCCTTGTTCTATACCTTCTTTTATACCTTCTTCTTTTCCTAATCTTCTTTCTTCTTCAAGCATTATTTGATTACCATATAAATATGCTTGTCTTTTATCATATTCATTCATCATTATTCTATCTTTTATAAAGTTATTATATTTTCTTTGTACTTCTTCCATTATAGGTTTTTCTTTTACTAAATCAGACATAATTTCCTCCTTATTATCTTTATCTTTCATTGTGAAAAATTTGAGCCAGCAATTTAAATCAGGTTTTAGTAAATG
>NZ_JAWLQI010000012.1:0-59434 GCF_036997785.1 Brachyspira pulli | reverse complement strand
GAAAATTGACAAAATATAGTTGTTTAGGTATATATTATACTAAAATTGTTAATACTTTTAGTTAATTTATCTTGTATTAAGGTTGTAATAATGAATAAAGAACAGATAAGAGAAAAAGTTTATAAAGATAAAAATGTTGAAACAGCTATAAAAGAAGGAGTAGAAAAATATTTATCTCATACAGTTCCCAATGGGGCAGATTGTGAGTATGAATATTTAAATAATTATACTTTAATAACAGCAGAAATTTTTGAGGAAGGATATGTTACTTCTGATGTTCATATAGATGTCAATATGATAGCTTATGATTATATTTCAAAAGATGACGGCAAAAAAGAAAGGTATATTTGTTTGAATAAAACTTATTTAATGGGGCTTAATTTAAAATTCAAATTAAAAAATATTGATAATGATATAGAAGATATTGAAGTAAGATATTTTAATATATACGGCATTACAGATAACATTTAAAAACAAATAAGAATATAATAATTTGATTACTATATTCTTATTTATATTATTAATTATTTATGAGTTTAAAAATTTTATAAATTAATACTAATAAATCTGCATGCTCTTTCTGCGGCATCTTCTATTAATGTTTTTGAATTTTTTATAGCTTCATCAAGAGGCATAGCTCTTTTTAAAGCAGGCATAATAGATACAATACCCATATCATAAACTGCCTCAGCACCATCTCTTATATCTCCAACTATAGCAATAACTGGTATGCCATTAGCTCTTCTTGCAACACCTACTGGAACTTTTCCTTTTTTTGTCTGTCCGTCAATAGCTCCTTCTCCTGTTATTATAAGGGAAGCATCTTTTATCTTATCTTCAAAATCTATTATATCAAGTACCGCATCAATACCGCTTTTTAACTCAGCATTGCAAAAAGCAACAAGTCCTCCTCCAAGTCCTCCGGCAGCACCTGAACCTTCAATATGGTCTATCTCTTTATTAAATTTATCTTTAACAATTCTTGCTATATTTTTAAGTCCATTATCAAGTATATCAAAACTCTCCTCTGTAACCCCCTTTTGTTTTCCATATATAGCTGTAGCACCATTGTCACCGTAAAGCGGATTTCTTACATCACAAGCAACATTTATTTTTATATCAAATATTCTTTTATCTACATTGCTGTCATCAATAGAAGCTACTTTTATCATGTTTTCAGCAATAGCTTCAAGCTCATTATTATTTTCATCAAGAAATTTATATCCTAAAGCATTAGCCATGCCTATGCCGCAATCATTGGTCGCACTTCCGCCTATGCCTATTAATATTTCTTTTATATTGTTATTCATAGCATCTTTTATAAGTTCGCCGGTACCATAAGTTGAATATTTCAAAGGATTTCTTATATCATCATCAACCAAAGTAATACCAGAGGCTTCTGCCATTTCTATTACTGCTTTTTCTTTATTAATAATACCATATTTCGCTTCTATAATTTTTCCAGATGGATTTCTTACATTCACTTTTTTTATATTTCCGCCTGCCGCATAAAGTATAGAATCTACAGTACCTTCGCCTCCGTCAGCAACTGGTATTTTTTTTATATTTGCATTTTTAAATACTTTTAATATACCTCTTTCTATACAATTGCAAACTTCCATACTGCTAGCACTTCCCTTGAATGAATCTGGTATTATTACTATTTTCATAATTATTTCCTTAAATATTATTTTTTTATATTATTGTTTATTAACAAAATTGATATTATATGAAATTTAATCCTATCAATATTATTATTAATTGGATCCAAATTTAACAGCTCTTTAATTTTTCTCATTCTATACACTATAGTATTTCTATGAACAGATAATTTATCACTTGTTTTTGTAATGCTCATATTGTATTTGCTCATAGTAATAATAGTTTCTTTTAGATTAGAATTGTTTTTTATAATCTTTAATACATTTCTAAGTATCATTTTTAAACTTGATTGCTCATTGGTAGATATATAAAATTCTAATATGTAGTCTTCTATAAAAAATACTTCTCCATTATTAGAATATTGATTCCAATTAAGTAAAAATTTTGCCTGTTCATAGCTGCTTGAAATTTCATTAATATTTTTTGATACAGCACCGCAGGAAGCTTTAAAATGAAGTCCTAATTTACTATCTAAAGAATTTTGCAAATGTATAAAAAAATTATTTAATATATTTCTTTCTAAACCGTATTGTTTTTTATCAAAACTTTTTATGAGTATGAATTCATTATCTCCGAAATATGATATTATATCCTGAGAATTAAAATCCGATGAATCTTTTATTTTGGATATAATATAATCATTCATTCTGTTTTTATCCAAATAATCATTATTATCAAATTTTATGAGGCATACTATTCTATTGATATTTTCAATTTGATAATTATTCTTTTCAAGCCATATAAGTATTGATGGTATATAATGCTCATTATTTTTAGAAATCATCATATTGATATAATTATTAATAGAAGTTTGTTTTAATATTTTTTTATCAGTATCTAATTCTTTTTCTATCAATATTTCTGCCGTTAATTTTACAATGGCTGCTATTTTACCTACTTCTTTAGGATTGCCTGTAACTCCCAATACTCCTATTATTTCATTATTTATTACTAGAGGTATATTTATTCCTGGTTTGGCACTTTCTATATTATTATCAATAAAATCAAAATACTCCATGTCTTTGCCTTCTTTCAATACTTCCAAAGCACCTGAATGTATTTTACCTATTCTTGTTTCATCTCCGCTGGCTATAATTTCACCATATTCATTCATTATATTGATATTGTATCCTAATTTATCCATTATCTTTTTTAATAATTTTTGTGCTGTTAATGTATTTAAAGGCATATATATTCCCAACTATTTTTATATTATTATAATTATATAATAGAATAGTTAAATTTATATACATAATATATAAAAATAAAAAATCTATTTCATTATTTGCAATATATAAATATATATAAAATAATTGTGCTTTATATATAAAAAAATAATAATAATAGATTTATTGTATATAATGTACAAAATAATGTATGATATATTGTTCTGTATATATAAAGACAATTATCATTATTTAGATACACTTTAAACATAAAAACAAGGAGGAAAAAAATGAATGGTATTTATATTTTTAGTTTAATAGTCATTTCAGTAATAGTAATGATTATTGCTATTAGTAAATTCAAACAACACCCTTTTGTGGTATTAATCACTATTTCTATACTGGTTGGTATTTTATCAGGAATGAAAGTGGGAGATGTTGTTACTAAAGTTCAAACAGGTTTCGGAAGCATATTAAGCAGCATAGGTATAGTTATTATATCAGGAACAATTATAGGAACTATATTAGAGAAAACAGGGGCTGCTTTAACTATGGCAAATACTATATTAAAAATAGTAGGTAAAGACAGATCAGTATTAACTATGGGAATAACAGGATACATAACTGGAATACCAGTATTCTGCGATTCAGGATTTGTAATTTTATCACCTATATCAAAGGCATTAGCTTCAAGATCTAAAATATCATTGGCTGTTATGGGTACTGCATTAAGCGGAGGATTATATGCTACACATTGTTTGGTTCCTCCTACACCTGGTCCTATAGCAATGGCTGGAACTTTAGGTGCTAATTTAGGATTAGTTATTTTAGTTGGACTTCTTGTATCAATACCTTCTGTAATAGCTTCTATTATCTATGCTAAAAAAGTGGCAAGCAAAATATATATAGATGCTAATACTGAAGATAATGTTGATGATTTGATGGATAAATATGGAAAACTTCCCGGTGCTTTACATTCATTTTCTCCTATACTTCTTCCTATAGTATTAATAGCTTTAAAGTCTATAGCTGATTTCCCTTCTGCACCTTTCGGAGACGGAGCAGTAAAAACTTTCTTCTCTTTTATAGGAACACCTATTATAGCACTTTTGCTTGGAATATTTTTATCTATGACACTTCTAACAAAAGTAAATAAAGATGAAATATTATCTATTATATCTGAAGGTATAGTAAATTCAGCTTCTATATTGGCAATCACTGGAGCAGGTGGTTCTTTTGGTGAAATATTAAAAGCTTTGCCTATTGCTGATATATTAAGCAGTTCTTTGCTTCAATTTAATATTGGGGTTTTCCTTCCTTTTATCATTGCTATGTTATTAAAAACAGCTATGGGAGCTTCAACTGTTTCTATGATAGTAACTTCATCTATGATGCTTCCTTTAATGGGTACTTTAGGATTTACTTCAGAGATACAAAAAGTTTTAGTAATAATGGCTATTGGTGCTGGTGCTATGACAGTATCACATGCTAATGACTCTTATTTCTGGGTAGTTTCTCAATTCTCTAATATGACCCCTCAGCAGGCTTATAAATGTCAGACAGGTGTTTACATTAGTTCAGGGTTTGACAACTATCATAATAGTATTTATACTTTCTTTGATATTTAAATAATTATAAGGAGTTTATTATATGGTGTCTGTAACTGTTTTAATGGAAAATAGTCCTGCTGTTAATAAATCTCTAAAATATGAGCATGGACTTTCTTTATTCATAAAAACACCAAAAAATAAAATATTATTTGATTTTGGATCAAGCGATATATTCTTATATAATGCTCAAAGAATGGATATAAATTTAAATGATTTAGATGTAGTTGTATGCAGTCATGGTCATTATGATCATAGCGGCGGTTTTGCTGATTTTGTCAGTAAATATAAAATAAAAAAGTTTATAACTGGTGAATGTTTCTTTGAGCCTAAATATAGAGCTGATGATTCAAAGTTTGCATATATAGGTAATCCTTTTAATAAACAGCTTTTACTAGACAATAATATAGAACATATCGAATGTAAAGATGTATACAAGATAGATGATAATTGTTATGTATTTAGCGGTTTTAAAAGGACTACTCCTTATGAAGAAGCATCATCAAATTTTGTATGCGGAAATTTAAATGAAGATATGAAAGTTGATAATTTTAATGATGAAATTTGTTTAGTTATAAAAACTGACAATGAACTTTGTTTATTAACCGCATGTTCTCACCCCGGAATAGTTAATATGGTAAAATCTGTAGGTGAATATTTTAATTCTAATGTTACAAGCATATACGGAGGAATACATTTAGTAGAAGCTGATGATGAAAGAATAAAAAATACAATTGCCGATATGAAAAAATTAGGCTTAAAAAAAGCAGGTTTTTGTCATTGTTCCGGAAACAAGGTAAAAGAAGTTATAAAGAATGATGATGCTATAGAGTCTTCAGATTTTTGTACAGGCGACAGTATAATTATTAGATAGTTATTTGGTTTATTTAAAAATATAAAAGGGCTGCATGATTTTTGCAGTTCTTTTATATTTTAAATGATTTTAATAAATATTTTCAATTCTTCATCAATAATTCATAAACATCTAATAGTATTGCTGATATTTTCTGTTAAGTGCTTGTATATTAATTATATTTGAAAAACAATATTATAGAACATAAAAAAAATTTATTGTTTATTTAATATAATTGTATATAATATATTTTTCAAAAATAATTCTATTTTTATTGATTCTGACTTTAATAAAAAGGACATAACATGGATACAAATAAACTAAATGAAAACATAATAAAGATGAGAAGGGATTTACATCAAATTCCAGAAATAGGAACAGATCTTCCTCAAACAAAAAATTATGTTTTAAGCAGATTAAAAGAACTTGGACTTTCTGTTAAAGAATCTTCTAAAGATTCAGCAATAATTTGTGATATAGGTGAAACTAATTCTTCAAATATTGTAGCAATAAGAGCTGATATGGATGCACTTCCTATAGTTGAGGAAACAGGATTTGATTATGCTTCAAAAAACGGAAATATGCATGCTTGCGGTCATGATGCTCATACTGCATGTTTGATTGGAGCTGCTTCATATTTATTGGAAAATAAAGATAGATTGAATGGAACAGTAAGATTAATATTTCAAACAGGTGAAGAAGTTGCTAAAGGTGCTAAAATAATTATAGAAGAAGGTTTTTTAAATGGAGTTAAAGCAATAGTTGGAGCACATTTAGGAATAATAGCTGCTGGCGTACCTAATGGTGAATTTGTTATACAAGGAGGCCCTTTAATGTCTTCTTATGATAAATTTATTATTAATGTTAAAGGTAAAGGAACTCATGGAGCTAATCCTCATAATGGTATTGATCCATTATTAACTTCAACACAAATAGTTCAGGGATTATATAATATTAAGAGCCGTGAAATTGTAGCAACAGACCCTACTGTTATTTCTGTATGTGTAATTAATGGAGGATCTTTGTATAATATAATACCAGATGAGGTTAAGATAGAAGGAACTTTCAGAGCTTTCAGTGAAGAAAACAGACAATTTATAGCTAAAAGAATAAAAGAAATTGCAGAACATACAGCATTGGCAAATAGAGCAAATGCAGAAGTAAATATTGAATGGGGTTCTTCTGCAGTTGTTAATGATGAAAAAATAGCTTCTCAATTATCTGATGTATGTTCTAATTTGGGATATAAAAAAGCAGAAAAATTTACTCCTACAATGATAGGGGAGGATTTTGCAGAGTATCTTCATGTAGTTAAAGGAACATATATATTATATGCTACAGGTACAGAAAAAAATATACCTCATCATAATAGCAAATTTGAAATAGATGAATCTAAACTTTATAAAGCATCTATATTAATGAGTGAATGGGCTATTAAATATTTAGAAGATAATAAATAAATTATATAATTAGTTAATATTATACTAATTAAGTTTTGTGATATTATAACAGTAAAAAATAATTGAATTAAGATATTTATAAGAAAGGTATTTAAATGTATTTCTTATAAATATCTTTTTTATAAATAATTTTCCATTAATTTCATCAATATAAAATAAAGCTCTATATCATAATTTTTATAATAAGATTTCATTAAATTTAATATACAAACAGAAGTGTATTTAAAAGCATTTTCTATATTATCAACTATTCTTTTTATATTTTCTTTATCATTATTATCTATAACATCGCAATAATATATTTCTTTACTATTTTCCAAATTCTTTTCTATAGCTTTTTTTACTATCTCTTTATAGTATAGGAAATTATCTATATTAAAAGAATCAAAATATAAATAAGGCTTTTTTTCTGTATTGGAAGAATATAAATGATATAAGTCTGAATTTTCTATATCTTGAAATAATATATTAAAAAAGTTATTAATATCTTTCTTTTTTGAATCACAATCATTTCTATTGGTTTTAGTATTATTATCACAAAAGCCTAACATAGTATTATATATAATTTTTATATGCTGTTTATTTTCTACTTTTTGTGGTTTTATAACTTCAGTAGATGTTGAGGCTGTATTTTTGTAGGAGAATGTTTTGAAATAGTTATTATAATCTTCTTTCATCTTCTTCAGATGTAAATTATGATTTTTCTCTTTTTGTTTTTCCTGTTTTAATAATATTTTATACTGATTCATATATTCATGATGTTTATCTTTTTGACCCATTTCCAAATAGAGTTTAGCCATCAATTTATATGTTTCAGATTCATTGTCTTTAAGATCCATAGAGTTTTTTAAATAAAATAATGCTTTTTTATGATTGCCTATTTTTAAATAAGAATCTCCAAGCCATAATGATATTAAATAATTATCTTCATCATTATTTAGTTTTATTGATTTTTCTAAATATTTTATAGCTTCTTCATATTCGCTGTCTATATAATTGATATATCCTATCCAATAATATGCTAAATAATTATTTTCATTATTGTTTTTTTCATTTATTTCAATAGATGATAATAGATAATGTATAGCATTCTTGTAGCTTTCAGTTTTAGCATAGCATATTCCAAGATATAAATAGTTTAGATATTCATGTTCCTGAGCTTCTGATAATTTTATAAAACATTCTAATTCATAATCTATATCATTATCATATCTTATAGCAATTTCTCTTGCCTTTTCAAAACATTCTTCGGATAAACTTTCTTCATCTATAACTTTATATAGCAGACCTAAAGTAAACCAAGTATCAAATTCATTATCTTTTAATTTTACAGATTCGCTTAAATGTTCCAATGCCTTATCATATATTTGAAGAAGAAAATATGTATTTCCCAAATAATAACGGCTTAAATAATCATCATCTTTGAATTGTACAGATTTTTTTAAATATTCAACGGCATCATTGTAATTTTTCAATTGAATATAGCAATATCCTACATATCTGTATACTAAATGATCTTCTATGCCTACTGCTTTTGATAAATATCTTAATGCTATACTGTAATATTTTTCATTAGTTCCTATTTTAGCATAGGTAATGCCTAACCATAGAGAATAGTATTTATTTGTGCTGTCTAATTTATATGCGCTTTCAAAACATTCCAATGATTCTTCTAATGAATCGAATATGTCATAACATCTTCCCATATAATATTTGTACATAGCCTTATTAACACTAGATTTTTCTAATGAAATGGCTTTTAAAAAATACATCATTGCTATATCGTAGCGGTCTAATTTATAAGAGCAGTATCCGGCTTTAAATATAGCTTCTATATTATTAGGGTCAATATTATTTAAAATATTGCTGCATAAATTAAAAGCATCATCATAGTTTTGATTTTGTATATATTCATCAATTTCTTGTAAGTATTTACTTATATTATTCATAATCCCACTTTAAAATAATTAGGGTAGTATTATAAGATATAATTTGATAAATTTAAACTACTCATGTATAATTATAACAATAACTATGAAAAAATAATCATTAATTCTTTCTATAAAAGACAATATTTTAAATTTTTTTTACATAAATTCTATTAATAATAATTTTATGATTAATAATATATACCTAAATAACTATATTTTGTTAAAAATAATTTTTTTTAATTTTAGATATCTGCAGGGCTTTGCCCCGCACTCCAGTTCTTTTACCGAGTAGGTACCTTTCGGTATTGGTATAAAAGAACCAAAACAACTTCATTTTTTACCTAAAACTAGGGTTTTATACCACATATTTAATACATATTCTTAAAATATAAAGTTCTAGCAATTACGTTTTCGCAAAGCGTATCCGAGCTTGTCGAGGATATAGCTGCTTTTTTGTGCAGAAAAAAAAGTAGATAATTTTATATAAAGTCCATCAGTTGACAAACTTAAAAATTTTCAGTATATATAAATTCTATTAATAAAAATAAAAAAATTAATAATAATTATTAAATAATAATATAATAATTCAAAAAAGGATAATTTAATAATGGACAATATAAATTTCGATATACAAAGCACTAAAGATAATTACTTTAAAAGTTCAGAAGAAGCGTACATCAATCCGCCTAAAAAAATACCATTCTTTTTGAAACTGCCTATGTGGATAGCGAAAAAGAAAGTGAAAAAAGACTTACTTCTTCCAAAGATTTTGGCTTGGAATCCTAAAACTGCAATAAGTTCGGGTGTAATGGAGGCACTCATAACTCATGATGATAAAGAAGTACCTAAAAGGCTTTTAAAACTCATAAGGATACAGATTTCAATAGATGCGGCATGTCCGTTTTGTATAGATATGAATAGTTTTGAATATGATAAAGAAAATGTAACAGAAGAAGAAATAAAATATTTACAAAATAAAGATATAGATTCCTGCCCGACTATGTCAAATAAGGAAAAGATTGCTTTAAAATATATTTCAGCTATAACGAAAACACCAGTAATAATATCTGAAGAATTAATCACAGAAGTAAAAAAAGAGTATTCGGAGCGTGCCATATTAATATTAGCTTCCACTGCGGCACAGGTTAATTATTGGGCTAGGCTTATAAGAGGTTTAGGAGTTCCTACTGCTGGGTTTACTAATATATGTAAGATTAATAAATAATCAAGTTAAATGATATTAATAATTTTACTTCTATTGGATTTATATAAGTTATATTGACAAAAGAAATATTATAAGTTTTAATAAAAATATAATAAATAAAACATACAGCTATAATTATGAACCTAGAAGTTAAAGTAACAGCGGGAGCTAAGTCCAACAGTTTTAAATTCGAGAATGGGGCCTATTACATTCGTATTATGGCTAAGGCTATAGACGGCAAAGCTAATAAGGCTATAATTGATTTCTTGGCTGATGAGCTTAATATTAAAAAAAGAGATGTTGAAATATTAAAGGGTGAGAAAAGCAGCAAGAAAATTATTGCTATTAATATTGATGATAAGTCACTTAAAGAGTATTTTAATAAATAAAAAATTGCATTTTAATGTTGACATAATATACATATTCATTGTAAAATATCTATATATTTGTATATGAGGTTTTTATGTATAATACAAAAATGGATTATCTTTTAAATGAAGCTTCTATCCGTATGAACAATGAAGATTATGATCAGACATTAGAAATTCTTGATGTAATATTAAAAAAAGTCCCTAAAAATTACAGAGCGAATTTATATAGAGGACAATTATGCGTAGAGCTTAAAGAATATGAAGACGCTATAAGATATTTTGAAGAAGCTAGAAAAGTAGACATAAAAACTTTCAAATCATATAACTTATTGGGTATAAGTTATCATGCTATAAAACAGTATGATAAAGCTATAGAATGTTTTAATGAAACTCTAAAAATTACTCCGAATTCTTATAAGGCTTATAATTTACTTGGAATAAGCTATTTTGAAAAAAAGGATTATACCAAGGCTATAGAATATTTTAATAAGGCTATAGAGATAAATCCTAAATATGATAAGGCTTATAATAATTTGGCTTTATTTTATTATAAGCATAAAAAATTTAATGAGGCAATAGAGTTCTTTGAGCATTCAAAATCTTTAGATGAAATGGTTTTCAAAGCTTATGATATGCTTGGAATGAGCTATTATAAAATAGGCAATTATGATAAGGCCATAGAATGTTTAGCTAGATTTTTACAGTACAATACAAAATCATATAAAGTGGCTAATACATTAGGAGCGGTTTATTCTTTCTTAAAAGATTATGATAATGCTATAAAATATTTTAATAAGGCTATAGAGATAAATCCTAAATATGCAAATGCCTATAATAATTTAGCTTTAGTTTATTTCAATAGAAAGATGTTTGATAAATCAGCTTTATATTTTGATAAGGCTAAAAGATTAGATTTGAATGCATTTACTGATTATAATAAACTTGGAATAAGCTACTATTCTAAAAAATATTATTATGAAGCTATAGAATGTTTCCAAAAAGTTATAGAAAAAAATCCTAATGCTTATAAGGCCTATAACTTTATAGGTATATGCTATTCATCTAATGAAGAATATGACAAGGCTATAGAATATTTCAATAAATCTATAGAAACTAATGACAGATACTACAAGGCTTATAATAATTTGGCATTGGCTTATTATAATTTGGGTTATTATGATAAGGCAGTAGAAAATTTCAATAAGTCTTTGGATATTAATATAAATAATCCTGATTCCTATAACGGTATAGGTTTAGCTTATTATTATTTGGGAGAAAAAGAAAAGGCTTTAATTTATTTGAATAAGGCAGTAAGTATTAATCCTTCATATACAAATGCTTATGAGGCTTTATTTAATATATATTTCGATTTTGAAGAATATGACAGTGCTTTATATTTTGCCGATAAGGTTATGGAGTTAAAGCCTGATGTATCATTTAAATATTATGACAAGTTAATTGATATATGCTTTATTAATAAACAGTATGATAAAGTTATTGAGTATTCTAAAAAAACTGATAAAGAAATTGATTATAATATACTTGCTTTATCCTACTATCATTTAAAAGATTATGATAATGCTTGTATATATTATAATAAATTAATAGAAAGAGAAAAATCATCTTTCAAATTGTATAATAATTTGGCTATTATTTATTATTTGAAAAAAGATTATGAATCACTTTTAAATACATATAATAGCTATATAGATAACTTTGAATTAAGTAATGTACAGTTTGCAAGCTATAATATATCTTTATTATCATATACTTTATTAAGAAACAATATAATAAAGTACAGCGACTTCTTATCTTTATTTGAAAAATCTTTAAATAAAAGTATAGAGCATTATAAGATTCATAATTCAAATGCGAATTCAAAATTATATAAAAGTATAGTTTATAATACAGATTCGCTAAAAATATTATTAGAGCATAAAATTCAATCAATTAATTCTTGTGATTTTCTATTCGGATCAATAGATGATAATAAATTAAAAGCTGTAAAGCCAGTAATAGAAAAGTTAAAATTATCTTTATTCGATAACTCTATAACTGATTTAGATAATCATACTATATGTGTAGAATATTCTCCAGAAAATGCCACAGTAATAAATATTAACAATTATAATCAAAATAATATTTATGGTAAAAGTGCTAAGTTTATAAATGATATAGATGAAATTCATTATGAGTCTTTGATTTCAATATTCAATTCAGAAAGCAGCGTAGCTTTATTAGACGGAGATATAAAAATAAAAGCGATATATTTCTCTAATGACTTTGATGATGCGGATATAGAGATAATCAGACGTATAATAAATGATGAAGATATAAAACTCTATAAATCAGACATTTAAAGAAATATTATATTATTTTGGTATAATAAAGTTATATATACATAAATCATAATTGTAAAATAACATTTCAGCATATAAGATTAGTATATAATAATGCATATAAATTTAATAAATGTATAAAAAAATTCCAAATATAATTAGATTTACATAACTCATATTAAATAAATATGCATATTCTTGAAAAAAGTTTCAACTATGTTATAATTTCGATATATAAAATAAAAAAGGATTTTCATTTTATAGGATATAAATATTATGGACGAAATTAAAGAAACAAAAGAAATTACTGCAGTGGAAGAAAGTACGGAATCAAAAGAAAACAATGAAGCTGTAAGCATGGAGGCTCAGGCTGAAAACAAAGCATCAGAAAAAAATGCTTTTGAATTAGACGATTCTATACTTTCTAACAGAGAAGAATTAGAAAAAGTTATGGAAGCTATCATCTATGTTGAAGGCAGCGTTCCCATAAGCAGACTCAGAACTCTTTTTAAATGTGAGAACTCTGATATAAGAAACTATATAGAAAGCATCAATGCTAAATATAGAAGTGCTAATAGTGCTATAGAAATACTTGAAGTAGGCGATTCTATTATCATGACTATCATACCTTCTACGTTTGGTACATTATCGGCAATATATGACAAGAAGCGTAAGAAAAAAATTTCAAAAGCAATGCTTCAAACTTTATCTATCATAGCATATAAACAGCCTTTAACTAAAGCAGAAATTGATGATATAAGACAAAGCGATAGCGGATATCATTTAAGAGCATTGATGGAAGATGGTTTCATTACTTGGAAAGGAAGAAAGGATTATTTGGATAAGAGACAAACTTACGGAACTACAGATAAATTCTTGATTCATTTCGGCATCAATAGCTTAGATGATCTTCCAAAATTAAGAGAATTAAAAGATTTAGAATTTAATAAAAACGACTAATATATTTTGTTAAGGACTTTGCTAAAAAATAGTGAAGTCCTTATATCTATGCTTATATCATTTTTATAATTATACTGTCGAAAATTATACAATTAATAAACAATATAAAAATTTTATGGAAAAAACATGGTAAAAAGATTAACGCTTGAAAATGGAATTAGAGTTGTCTTAGAGAATATGCCTATATTAGATACAGTTTCTATAGGCTTTACTTTTTTGACAGGCAGTGCTAATGAGAGTAAAGAGGAAAACGGATACACTCATTTTATAGAGCATATGCTTTTTAAAGGCACTGATACTATGACTTCTAAGGATATTATCAGAAAAATAGAAGGTGTAGGCGGTATATTTAATGCTTTTACTTCAAGACATTTAACTTCTTTTTATATAAATATAATATCTAAATATTTTGACAGAGCTATAGATACTTTAGAAAATGTTATGCTTCATTCTGCTTTTAAAGAAGATGATATAAACAGAGAGAAAAAAGTTATCATAGAAGAATTAAAAATGTCAAATGATACTCCGGAGGAAATATCAGCCAATCAATTCTTTGCTGCTGCCTATAAGGGCACATCTATGAGCTTCCCAATAGGAGGAACTATTAATAATATAAAAAGTATTAATAGAGATAAATTATATTCATATTTTAAAGAGCATTTTAATTCTAATAATTTGATTATTTCTATAGCGGGCAACTTTGATATAGAAACAATAGTTGACAGACTAGAAAAAATCAAATTGCCTAAAAAAAGCCCAACAGTTAATGGGGATTTGCCATTTTACTATAAAACAGTTACTAAAGAAAAACAGGAACTTCATCAAGTATATTTTTCTCTTATTACTCCTTCATACAGTGCAGCAAATAGTAAAGAAAGATATGCTATGAATATAGTTAATGATATATTCGGCGGAAGTTCTTATTCAAGATTATTTCAGGCTATTAGAGAAAATAAAGGACTTTGTTATAATATATACAGTTATAATTCAAGTTTCATCAATGGCGGTAGTTTTGAAATACATGGTTCTACAAGTTTGGATAGATATGAAGAAACTATAGAAAGCATATATGCTGAAATAGAAAAACTCATAAATGAAAGAGTATCAGAAGAAGAACTTGAAGAAGCAAAAGAAAGTTATAAAAGTTCTATGGCATTTAGTAAGCTTAATGCAGAGTTTATAATGAATAAGAATGCCAGAAGCGAATTATATTTATCAAAGTATGTTTCATTCAAAGAAATTTATAATTCAATAGATAGAGTGGATTTGAAATTAGTTAATCAGGTTATTGATGAAAAATTAATAAATAAAAAATTCTTTTTAACATCAGTAGGTTCTGAAGGCACAAAAGATATAAGTAATGCTTTGAGTAAGAAATTGAAACTCAATTAATTCATTTATATTTATTAAAGCAGTTTTTATTATTAGATTTTGGGTATTTTGATTTTTTATCCCTCATTATAGTATTAAAACTATAGCGAGGGACAAAAATCTGTAAAGATATTTTTTATAACTATATAGCAAAATAATTTTATTTAATTATATCTTTTATCTTTTCTATAAATATACTCATTTCTTCATCGGTACCTATTGTTACTCTTATATAATTATCTATTAATCTAGTTTTGAAATATCTTACTAATATTCCTTCTTCTCTTAATTTTATATAAATATCTTCAGCAAATTTATTTTTATGAGATATGAACAAGAAATTTGATTTAGAATCAGGTACTATAAATCCTAATTCTTTTAATATAACTTTTGTTTTTTCTCTAGTATTTATAACTTTATTTACGCTTTCTTCAAAATAGGCTTTATCTTTCATAGCCTCTATTCCGGCAAGTATTGAAAGTCTGTTTATAGTATATGAATTGAAAGAGTATTTAATATTTTTAAGCCCTTGAATTAGATACTCATTTCCAATAGCAAAACCTAAACGCATACCCGCCAATGCTCTTGATTTTGAAAAAGTTTGTATTACAAGAAGATTATTATATTTTTCTGTGAGTTTGTATGCACTTTCTCCTCCAAAATCTATATATGCTTCATCTATTACAATTATATGGTTTTTATTAGTAGATGCAATTTCTTCTATTTGAGAAAGGCTTAATAATAAACCAGTAGGTGCATTAGGATTAGCTATAAATATTCCGGAATTCAAATTCTTATAATCATTTATATCTATAGTAAAATCATCTTTTAAAGGTATTTGTACTTCTTTTAAATCAAAAAGTTTAGAATAAACAGAATAGAAACTGTATGTAATATTAGGATAATAAATTTTATCTCCTTTATTGAAAAAAGCCATAAAAGAGAATGCTAATATTTCATCAGAACCATTTCCTATAAAAATATTTTTTTCATTTATATTGTAAAATTTTGATATTTCTTTTTTCAGATCTGAAACATTAGGATCAGGATAAAGTCTTAAATCATCGAAGTTTGATTCTGTTATAATTTTTTTTACTGCATTAGATGGAGGATATGGAGATTCATTTGTATTTAGTTTTATATATTTTTTATCTTTAGGCTGTTCTCCGGGTGTATATGGTTCTATAGATTTTGCTTTATTGCTTAAAAAATCACTCATAAAAAAATCCTTTATCATACTAATGAAAGTATTATTATATAAGATATTTTGTTTTATAACAATAATTAATTATCGATATTTTTGTATTAAATTGAAATTAGTATGAAATTATCAATATTAACTGGAAAATTTTTGATTTATTTTAAAAAAAATCAAAAAAAATTTTGAAAAATAAATTGACTTTGAGGGGTTAATTGTTAAATTAGTGGTAGTTAATAATAGTGTTATCGATTTCAAATAAGCAATAAAAACGAATAAAAAATAAATAAAAATAAACAATAATAAAAAACAAAAAGAGGTTTTCATCTATGAAGAAAATACACAGTTTATCATTCAAAGTCCCATTTATAATTAGTTCTATTATTTTAATTACAATAGTTACATTGGCTTCAATTTCTATATGGTCTTCATCAAGAGCCATAAGAAAAACGGCATTAGAAGGTTTTGATGCTATAGTTTCAGGTTATTCACATATGATAGATATGGTGCTTCATGAGCAGAAATTGGCAATAGCAACTTATGCACAATCAGGTACATTAGCTAATGGCATATTGAGAATGGACGATCCTGAAGTACAAAATCAAGTTTTAAATAGATTAAAAGCTTTCGCTTCAGTAAATACTTATGCTATAAATGTAGGGTTAGCAGATATGAATGGAAAAGTTTTGCTTGACAGCTCCAATCCTAAGCTTGTAGGAGCTTCTATAGCAGAAATTCATAAACATTTATTTTCATTTATGAAGGCTAATAATTACAAATTTTCTTTTGATAATTACACAAGCATATCATCTACTACAGGAGGACAGGCTTTACTTCTTTGCGGAGGAATAAAAGATTCTAGTGGTAATTTTGTAGGTTTAATTTATATAAATTTGGATTTAGAAAAAGTAAATAAAGATTTTATAGGAAATTTGAATATTAACGGACGTATAACAGTTGCTAACAGAGATGGAAATATTATATTATCATCAGATGCTGAACGTATAGGAGGACATTTACCTGATGTTTACAGCATAATAAAAACAACAGATAAAGGAATAATAGAATCATATACTTATGAAGGTTATGAAGGCAAACGTTCTGCAGCTTATGAAAATGTTGATTTAATGCCTTGGACTGTTGTATTTGCTAAATCAGATAGTGAGATATACAAAGAAATTAAGTACACTATTCTTCGTACTGTAATAATTGGACCTATTTTTATAATATTATGTACTTTATTAGTATTTATGTATATTAAGAGTATAACAAGACCATTAAATGAATTGGTTGATATATCAAGAGAGATTTCTAATGGAGATTTAACATCTACTCATAGAAATGTACAGCGTAAAGATGAATTAGGTGTTTTAGCTAACTCTTTCTTTGATATGAGAGACAGACTTGCAGATATTATAATCAAGGTTAGAACTTCAGCAGATGAAATAAGAATGAATGCTAAAGAGCTTTCTCAAGGAAGTGTAGATTTATCAAGACGTACGGAAGCTCAGGCAGCAAGCTTGGAAGAAACAGCTTCTTCTATGGAACAAATGGCTTCTACAATTAAATCATCAGCAGATCAATCTATACAAGGTAATAAAATGATGATAGATTCAAGAGATGCTATTCAAAGTGCCGGCGATATAATATTGGATACAACTAAAAATATAGAAGAAGTTTATGACGCTAGTACTAAGATTAAAGATATTACTAAGATAATAGAAGATATTGCTTTCCAAACTAATATATTAGCTTTGAATGCGGCAGTAGAGGCAGCAAGAGCAGGCGATATGGGTAAAGGTTTTGCGGTTGTAGCTTCTGAAGTTAGAAATTTGGCTCAAACTACTCAATCATCAGTAAAAGACATTACTGATTTAGTAGATAATGCTTATGAAAAGATAAATAAAGCAACTGAATCAGCTAGAGAATCTCAGGAGATATTTAATACACTTCAGGATAAGATAGAAAATACAGCTAAGATAATGCAAGACATTAGCTCTACAGCAGTAGAACAGCATGAAGGTGTAGAACAAGTTAATAGAGCTGTTACAGATATGGATACAGTAACTCAGCAGAATGCAGCTTTAGTAGAGCAGGCATCAGCTTCATCAACTTCATTGCTTAATCAAGCAGTAGAACTTGTTGATGCTATGAGTTTCTTTAAGGTTAAAAATTAATTAATATAAACTTTTTTCAATTGTTTAATTTTATATATATTAGTAGGCTGCTTTTTAGCGGTCTATTAATATTTTTTCTATGAATTTTTTAAGGGTTATTTCTGTATGGGAATAGCCCTTTTTATTTATTTTATAGTAAATAAATCTAATAAAAGTAATTAAATTGTAATTTTTAATAAAAAAATGTAATTTTTCTTTATTTTTATATTTTTTTATATTTAAATTATTCGAATTAAATATATACCAAAAATTTTTAACTTTGTCATTTTTTTAGTCAACTTTTTCCCGCCGCAAAAAGTTGCAAAAAGTGCAAGGATAGAATTAGTACTAAATCATACTAAAATTGTCTTACATGTAAGATAATTTATTAAATTAAAGCCCAAATGTAGCCTTTTTGCTTCTTTGTGGCAACAAAAGAAGTGGGGTATGGGGCAAAGCCCCAGATATAAAAACAAAAATATAACTTTACTTTTGACAAAGTATAGTTGTTTAGGTATATATTAAGACAATGATTAAAAAATTTTTATTAAGGTTTTATGTATGAAAAAAGTGAGTAGTTTATCTTTTAAAGTTCCTTTCATTATAAGCATTATAATTTTCATTACAATTTTTATATTGGGTACGCTTTCTGTGTTATCATCTACAAGAGCAGTAAAAAGGGCAACATTGAATGGTTTTAAATCCACAGTTTCCGGATATGCTTCTATGATTGATATGGTACTGCATGAACAATTATTAGCCATTGATACATACGCTAAATCATCAACAGTATTTAATGTTCTTTATACTAATGATGCAAATGCAAAACAGCAGAGTATAAATAGATTAAAAGATTTTTCTGCTGTAAATAGATATGCACTTAATATGGGACTTACAGATATTAATGGAAAAATAATACTTGATAGTGATAATCCGTCTCTTGAAGGTATATCTATAGCTGATACTGAATTATTTACAAGATTAAAAGCAAATAATTATAATGCTACTTATGCAGATACTACTACAAAGGATACTCTAGATATACTTCTTTGTAAAGGCTTATTTAATTCAGAAGGAAATTTGATGGGTATTATTTATATAAATATAGATTTAGGAAAAGTTAATAGCGATTTTATTTCTAATATAAATTTTGATGGAGATATAACAATAGCTAATGATAAAGGTATTATTATGCTTTCATCTAATAAAGATAGAATAGGCACTTCATTACCTTATGTTTATGATATAACAAAAACTACATCAGAAGGTGTTATAGAATCTTATGTCTTTGGAAATAATAAAAATAAAAGATCAGCTGCTTATAAAAATATTAGTATAATGCCTTGGTCTGTTATATTTGCAAATTATAATAGCCAAATTTATAAAGATATAAGAGGCATAATTTTTAGAACATCTACAATAGTGCCGTTTTTTATAATATTAGCTTGCTTTGTAGTTGCTCTTTATATAAAAACTATAACAAAACCATTAATTTCTCTAGTATTATTTGCTAAAGAGATATCTCAAGGTAATTTGATTTATGAACATAAAAATATCAATAGAGATGATGAATTAGGTATACTTGCCAATTCTTTCTTTAATATGCGTGATGTGCTTCTTGATATCATAATGAAAGTTAGAGTTTCTGCTGATGAAATAACTAGCAGTGCAAGAGAGCTTTCAAAAGATAGTGAAGATTTATCAAGAAGAACAGATTCGCAAGCATCTAGTTTACAGGAAACAGCTTCATCAATGGAAGAAATGTCTTCAACTATTATATCATCTGCAAATAAGTCAGTAGACGGAAATAAAATGATGATAAATTCAAAAGCATCTATTGAGCATGCAGGAAGTATAATTTTGGATACAGTTCAAAATATAGAAGAAGTTAACGAAGCAAGTACAAAAATAAAAAATATCACAAAAATAATAGAAGATATTGCTTTCCAAACTAATATACTTGCTTTAAATGCGGCAGTAGAAGCTGCAAGAGCTGGAGATCAAGGAAAAGGATTTGCAGTAGTAGCGAGTGAGGTTAGAAATTTAGCACAGACTACTCAATCATCAGTAAAAGATATCACCGATTTAGTAGACAATGCTTATGATAAGATTATTAAGGCTACAGAATCAGCAAGAGAATCCCAAGAGATATTTAAAGATATTCAAGATAAAATAGATGTAACCTCAAAACTTATGGACGATATAAGTACAACAGCATTGGAACAGCAATCAGGAGTTCAGCAGGTTAATAAAGCAATTACAGATATGGATGCGGTAACTCAGCAGAATGCTGCTTTAGTAGAACATACTTCGGCATCATCTGCTTCTTTACTCAATCAGGCTGAAGAACTGGTTAATGCTATGAGTTTCTTTAAGATTGGAAATTAATAATAAACTTTTGTCAATTGTTTATTTATACATTAATAAGCTGTCTTTTTAAATATTTAATAAAAGGCAGCTTATTATTTTTTTAAACTGATATAAATTATATATTTTTTCTAAAATGTTATATTTATCAAACTTATAAAAATTATATTATACATATAACTTGCTTTATTAAAAAAATATCTGTTTATAGGCTTATTTTATAAAAAGAATTTGTTTAACTAATATTAAAAGTTAATCTTATCTATTCTATAGCTATATTATAATTTTGGGGAATAATAAATGAGAAACATAAACAGAATGAATGATTATTTTGTTAGATATTTGTTGGCATCGGAAGGAAATGAGGATATACTTGAGAATATAGTAAACTCTGTACTTGAAGATTTAGGATTTGAAGAAGTTCATAATCTGCATATAATTAATCCTCATAATCTTCCTGAAAATATTAATTTAAAAGAATCTGTGCTTGATGTTAAAGCTATTACAAAAAGCAATAAAAAAATAATTATAGAAATACAATTATCAGGTAATATAGATTTTTTAAAGAGAATATATTATTATATATCTAGGAATATAGTAAGTGAAGTAGATGAAAAAGAACCTTATGATATAATTAGTGAGGTTATAAGTATTAATTTCGTTAATTTTAATATGGATTTTAATGACGAAGGCAAACCTCATAGATGTTTTAAATTAATAGATATAGAAAATCCTAATGTTGTTTTAGATATGGTGCAAATGCATATATTGGAAGTTCCAAGATTTAAAAATATTTTATCTAATTCCAATATAGAAGATATGAAGAGAAAAGGGATATTATCTTGGATAGAGTTTTTTACAGCAAAAGATTTAGATAAAGTAAAAGAAGAATTAAAGGAGGCAAACTACATAATGGATAAAGTAATTAATAAATATGAACGTTTTATATCAAGCGAAGATGAAATGGAAGTTTATAATGCAAGAGATGCTTTTTTATATGGTCAAACTGTTATGCTCAAGAGAGAGCGGGAAGAAGGTATAAAAGAAGGTATGGAGAAAGGTAAAAAATCCGAACAGATTGCTATAGCTAAAAAATTTAAAAATTCGGGTATAGATATAAATATTATCAGTGAAAATACTGGTCTTAGCATAGAAGAAATAAATAAGTTATAATAAATTAAAAACATCTATACTATTTTTTATTATGTTACCTGTTTGTTACAATAATAATAAAAAAAATCTAATCAAATTTTTATTTTATACGATAAGTATAGTAATTAATTTGAAGTAAATTATTTATTATTAAGGAGCATAATAATGTCAACAAGCTCATTTTTTGGTATAGAATTAGGTAAGAGATCACTTCAAAACTTCAAAACAGCTTTAGAAGTTACAGGTCATAATATAAATAACGTTGCTACTAAAGGATACAGCAGACAAAGAGTAGTAATGCGTACTTTTGATAAACCATTAGAGGCACCTAGTTTGAACAGAGCAGAGCGTGCTGGTCAAATAGGTCAGGGTGCTGAAATAACTACTGTTGAAAGAATTAGAGATCAATTTATAGATTCTAAAATAATGGCAGAACTTGGAACTGACGGTTATTGGAAAACTAAATCAGATTATTTAAAACAATTAGAGGCTATATATAATGAGCCAGGTAATTCAAATTTAAGAAGCGATTTAGATGCTTTCTGGGATTCTTGGCAGGAAATGGCTGCTAATCCTTCAGAAAGAGGAACTAGAATGGTATTGGTTGAGAGAGCTGACAGAGTTAATAATTCACTCAATCAAATGTTTAATCAAATGAATGGAATGCGTAATAATTTGAATAATCTTGTTGAAAGCAAGGTTAATAGAATTAATGATATAGCTAATTCTATCAAAGATTTAAATACTGAAATAGTGAAACAGCAGGCTTTAGGTCAAAGTCCTAATGATTTATTAGACAGACGTGATTTACTTGTAGATGAACTTTCTTCTATTGCTAATGTTGACATTAAATCTATGGATCCTGATGAAACTATGATTTACATAGGCGGCAGAGCATTAATTCAAGGTAATGTAGTAAGCGAATTAAGTGCTGAAAGAAATATCAACAATGAAGGTATGTACGATATCTATTGGAAAAAAGACCATGTTCAAGTTCAATTTGAAGGCGGAGAATTAAAGGCTTTATTAGAACTTAGAGATGTTGATACAGTTGATGCTATTAATGATTTAGATACTTTTGCTATGAATTTAGCTGACAGTGTAAACGAAATACATAGAAGCGGTTTTGGTTTGAATCAGGAAACTGGTGTTGATTTCTTTACTATGACAAAAGCTACTCCTTCTGTTATAGGTAATTTTGATACTAATAATGACGGACAGGAAGATTCTACTATAATGTTCAAAGTGAGCGGTATCAATTCAGTAGATGCTTCAGATAGCATAGGAAGCAGCGGTACATTAGTTTTCGGAAATAAATCAAGAGAAGGTGCTGATGTAGCTATAGATTATACTGCACAAATGAAAGTAGGTGATTTAATAGATAAAATCAATTCAAGTGAAGCAAATGTTTCTGCTTATTTAGATGATAATAATAGATTAGTATTAAAAGCTAAAGGTTTTGATGATTATATGAAGCCTTCATATTTCATTAAACATATAGAAGATTCAGGAGATTTCTTAGTAGGTATTACTGGCGTATTGAATCAATCTGGAGCTGCTGGTGCTTATAATTGGCAGAATACAGATCAGGTTAATAGACTTGCCGGTGATTTTAGAAACTTCACTACAACTCCAGAAAGACACCCTGCAGGTGCTATACAAGTAAATGATATTATCAGAAATGATGTAAATTACATAGCTGCTTCTAAAGGTATAGATACTACAGGTAACGGCTTTAATGATAAATGGAATGGCGTAGGTGACGGATCTAATGCTTTGGCTATTGCTAATTTGAAAACTAAAGAAATAATGGTTGACAGCAAATCTACATTCAATGATTTTTATACTGGAAGCCTTGCAAGAATAGCTTCAAGAACAGAAAGTGCTAATGCTGAAACTGAAAAGCAAACAGTTGTTATGGAATATCTTGAAAGATTAAGACAGTCTGTATCAGGTGTTAACTTAGATGAAGAAGTAGCACAAATGGCTATGTATCAGCATGGTTATAATGCTTCAGCAAGGGTTGTCAGTGTA
Organism: Brachyspira pulli; assembly: GCF_036997785.1. Classification (NCBI taxonomy): domain Bacteria; kingdom Pseudomonadati; phylum Spirochaetota; class Spirochaetia; order Brachyspirales; family Brachyspiraceae; genus Brachyspira; species Brachyspira pulli. The sequence goes on along the minus strand of NZ_JAWLQI010000012.1, from coordinate 35,603 downwards.
ATGGATCAGCTTCTTGATGTGGTTATAAATAGAATGGGTGTGTAAGTAATATATAGAACTTTTTAAGGCGGTATTAGAAAATAATACCGCCTTTTTTATTGTTATTATTAATTTATAAGTATATAATATATCTAATTTAATTCTTAGGAATTTATTATGAAAGTTTTTAATATTATTTTAATTATATCATTTTTTATCTTTTCATGTTCTTCAAATAAATCATCTAATGATAATGCTATATATGTAAATGTAGGGCCGGAACCTAAAACAATAGACCCATCTCTTAATTCATCATTAGATGGAAATCTTTATATACAGCATATTTTTGAAGGTTTAGCTTCAAGAGATAAGAATAATCAAATAACTTATGGTACAGCTGATTATTGGGAAATGAGCGAAGATGCTTTAACATATACATTTCATATAAGATCAAATGCTAAATGGAGTGACGGTAAAAATGTAGTTGCTGATGACTTTGTTTATGCTTGGAGAAGGGTTGTTGATCCTAATACTGCTTCAGAAGAATCATATATGCTTGAAGTTGTTTCTAATGCTATTGATATAACTTTAGGTAAAAAAAGTGTAGAGGAGCTTGGAATAAGAGCTATAGATGATAATACTTTAGAAGTTAAACTGCAATATCCTACACCTCATTTTTTAGAATTGGTAAGCTGTTCAATATATTTTCCTTTAAGAAAAGATGTTATAGAGGCTAATGGAGATAAATGGACTTTATCGCCTGAAACTTATATATGTAATGGCCCTTTTATGATGACTGACAGAAAAACAGATGAAAATATTACTGTAGAAAAAAATACTAATTATTGGAATATAGAAAATATAGTTCCTAATAAGATAGTATTTGTTCTTATTAATAATGAGGCATCTATTATAGCTGGTATAAAAGACGGTTCTTTACATTTTGCTAAAAATCCTCCTTCACAGGAAATAGATAGTTTGAAAAAAGATGGACTTATTTATACTATTCCTTTGCTTGGAACTTATTATTATTCTTTTAATATGACTAATGAAATATTTAAAGATGTTAGAGTAAGAAAGGCTTTATCATTGGCTATAGATAGAAATTATATAGTAGAATCTGTTACTAAAGCCGGACATAAGCCTGCTGGTGCTTGGATACCTTTCGGATTTAATGTTGCTGGAAGTGATTTCAGAGGGGCTGGCGGAGATTATTATAGTATAAAGCCCGAAGATTATGCTAAAAATGTAGAAGAAGCTAAGAGATTATTAGAAGAAGCTAGATACAAAAATGGAGAGAATTTCCCAGTTATAGATTTTAAATCTAATTCAGGTGAGCATATACAGATATTTGAAGCTGTTCAGCAGATGTGGAAAGAGAATTTAAATATAGATTCTGTTATAAGTCAGGAAGAATGGTCAAGTTATTTAACTACATTAAGAGATAAAAATTTTATGATGGCAAGACAAAGTTTAATTACTCCTTATAATGATCCTATGAATGCTTTTTCGCTATTTTTGAGTTATAGTTCTCAAAATAATATAAGTTATTCAAATTCTAGTTATGATAATCAGTTAAAAATATCTATGTCTTCTGCTAATATTACTAATAGAATCAATGCTATGCATAAGGCAGAAGATATATTTATGAATGATATGCCTATCATACCTATATATTTTTATTCTGATCCTATTATGATCAGTAAAAAATTGAAAGATGTTGTATTTGATACTATGGGAACTCATAAGTTTTTCTATGCAAGATTGGAGAATTGATTATGATATAAAAAATTGCTATAGTTTTTTATTAAATATATTTATGCTTATTGCTTTTAAGTATATTTAAGTATATATTATAGTAATTAATTCTTTAAAAAATATAGGTCTAATACCGATATTAACTACACAGGAGCATTTTGCAATGGGTATAAAGATTCGTATAATTTTAATAATAGTTGGAGTTATGGCCCTTGTAGCAGCCAGCACTAACTTTTTAAGTAATACTTTAAATACAGAGACTTTTTCTGAAATTACAGAAAGAAGTCTGCATAATAGATTTAAATTGATAGGTAATGAATTTGAATATAATATAATGTCAGCAAGAGAAGAAGCTGCTAAAATAGCTACTACTCTTACTATAAGTTATAATGATATAAAAAATTATACCATTGAAGATAGAGATACATATTTCCAGAATTTTTTATCCGCTGCTGTTGGAGAATCTCAGCTATATTTTAATAGAATTTTAAGTATATTATTCTATCCGCAAGTTATGGGCGATGGAACTGAGCCTTTTGCTATTTATAGATATTCTACTATAGATAATAGATTTACAAAGATAGATATTACTAATGAAACTATGTGGATAAATCTTACTAACAATTATGGTACAGTAGATAAAAATATACTATACAGACAAGTATTGAAACCATATATAATTAATGAAAGCGGTAATATTGGTGTTACTTTAAATATGGCTTCTACTATATCTGATATGTCTAATAGCAGAGTTGTAGGATTGGCAAATATAGGTGTATTATTTAATTATGCATCTCAAAATATAAAAGATGTTCTTGATATAGAAGGTTCTGATTTGATTGTAATTGATAAAAGAAATTCAAGTATTATAAATTCCAAAAATACTGATTTAATTAATGCTAGAGTTGATGTTTTATATCCTGAATACTATGAAATATTTAATGCTACTTTATCTTCAGGAGATATTAGAATAGATGATATAAAATTAGGTAATCAGTCTTATAAATCTTATGTAACAAGCATAGCAGGACTTTTAAATATAGTAATGCTTATTCCTAATTCTTATTATACTTTGCAAATTAAAGATATGAATAACTCTATATTCTATACTATTATCATAGCATTCTTAATGGCAATAGTTGCTATAATATTCTTTATTAGAGTTTTATTCGGTTCTATTACAAAAATATCAGATGCTATAGGTAATTCTGTTGATAATAAAGACTTGACTGTTGATATACCAAAAATATCAGGCGGTGATGAAATAGGGGAGATGACAAAATGGGTTGTACTTTTAAATAACTCGCTTCAATCTGTATTATCAAGTGTAAAAAGAACAATTTTAACTTCTAAAAAACAAAGTGATACATTAACAGAAAAAATCAGTGATAACTTGAATATAATATATGGTATCAATAATAATATTGAAACTATTAAAGACAATGTAAATGATGAGTTGAGTCAAGTAGAAATTGTAGAAAGCAGCAATAAAAATATGCAGGACTATATCTCTACAAATACAAACAGTATTGATTCTATAGAAAAAGATACAAGAGAACTTCAAGGTAAAATCATAGAAGAAGGTGAAAACATAGAGCAAATTGCTACAGCAGTTGAACAGATGAGCAAAACTATTGAAAGTATTGATGCTATTATTTCTAAAGTTACAAATAAAGCTAAAGACTTATCAGTGGCATCTATTAAGAGTAAAGAGAAGATGCAGGCTACATCTATGGCTACTGGAGATTTAAGAAATGCTTTAGGTTTCATTTCTAATTTCGTAAGTTCTATTAGAAACATAGCCCATCAAACTAACCTCTTAGCTATGAATGCTGCTATTGAGGCTGCTCATGCTGGTAAATACAGTTCAGGTTTCGCAGTAGTTGCTGAGGAAATACGTAAATTATCAGAAGTATCAAACGAACAGGCAGATAATGCTAATAAAGTACTTCAAAACATAGAAGAAAAGATTATTATTACTACTAATGATTTAACTGAATCTACAGAACAGTTCGATATACTTACAAGAGATGTACAAGAACTTACTGATATTATGGGTACAGTGCATGTATCTTCTGTAGAACAATTAAAGGCTATCAATGAGATAGTTAACTCCATTACAAAAATATCTGAATCCAGTGAGCATATTAAAACTCAATATATTGATATGGCTGATAAACTTGGAGCAATTAAAACTAACCTTGATGCTTTGAATAATATATCTTTAGCTACTTCTAAAACTATGAATAAGCTTAAAAATATATCTGATTCTATACATAGCAGCGTAGAAAGTATTTCTGAAAGTTCTAACAATCTTTCTGTTTCTGCAAATACTATGAATAAATTTGCTGCTGATAACAATAGATTATTAACTGAATTAGAAACAGATATATCTAAATATAAAATTAGAGATACTAAGACTAAAAAAGAAGTTGCTACTCAAAGAGTTAGAGGTATTACTTTATTAATATTAAAAGAATTTATTAAAACTAAATTTGGGGAAGATGGCTATCAAAAATGGGTAACTGCTATGGAGCCTTCATCTTCTTTAATATTTAAAAATGAAATAGTTAGTAAAGAATGGTATCCTTATATGACTTCTTTCCATAAGCCATATAAACTTGTTTGTGATTTGTTCTATGGCGGTACTAACACAGGTATTAAAGATATTTCTGAGTATCACTTTAATCAAATTATACCTAGATATTTAAGACCATTGCTTTTCTTTGTGCCTAAACATTTTGCTTTGTCTTATGCTGCTGAACATATATTCCCTGATTTATTTGATCCGGCAAAAATAGATATTATTAGAGCTAGAAGAAAGTTATTGGTAGTACATCTTACTGATTTTACTGAAGATCCTGAAGTTATAGAACTTGCAGTGCTTGCTTGGTCTAGTATGCTTCTTGAATCTATTACTCATATTAGATCTAGTATGGAAATAACTAAATCTATTAAAGATGGAGAGATTTATACTGAATTCGTACTTAAATGGTAATTTATAATTAAATTTCATTGAAATATAAAGAGTTGGAAATTAAGTTTTTCAACTCTTTTTTATTTTAACATATTCAGATAAAACCTAAATTAAATATTGTATAATCTTTTTATATTTTTTATAAATCATATTTTAATTTATAGACGATATATATTATATAATTAAATTATAGTAAAAAAATGATATAATTGTTTAGTATAAATATTTTGTGTTTATTGTATTGATATATTATGTATAGTATAATATATTAATTCCTAATGATTCGGAGGTTGTTTGATATGATAAAAAATATTAATGAAATTACAAGGACTTTGGGATTTAAAATACTGATAATAGTTATATTGGGACTTTTGCTTTTAATTCCTATGAGTTTTATAAATAGTGTTGTAAAAGATAGGATTAGTTATAAAAGCGAGGCTGTATCGTCCATAATAGAACCTGTAGGTGAAACTGCCAATATACAAGGTATAGTTGTTGCCATACCATTTTTAAGCAAAGTAATTGACAGTGAAACTAAAGAAATAAGCTATGTAAGAAAATATATTTTTTATATGCCTAATAAATATAATATTACTGGGGATATTGAAGTTTCAAGTTTAAGCAGAGGAATATTTAAAGCTCCTATTTTTCATTCACAGTTAAATGTAACAGGAAAATTTGATAAGTATAATGAGGAAATATACAATTTAGATGAAAATAATAATACTATACTTTATGATGAGGCTATGATTATATTAGGTGTAGGAAATAAAAAAAATCTTATGAATCTTCCTGATATATTGGTCAATGCAAATGAAGAACTTAAGTATTATGAAAAAAATATACATGTAAATCTAAATATGTTTGATAATAAGTTTTTATATACCATTTCAAAGGATAAAATATTAAATGGTTTTTATTTCAATATAACTATGGATATTCAAGGAGGAAACTCTTTGATATTAACTCCTTTAGCTTCTGAAAATACTTTTAATATATCTTCAAAATGGAAAGATCCTAGTTTTACAGGAGGATTTTTACCTATAAAAAGAGAAGTGAATAATAATGGATTTAATGCAGAATGGAAAATAGCAAGTTTTAATACTCCATTTACTAAGTATTGGACTAGCGATGAAAATGTAAATAGAACAGATAATATTGACGATTCTCAATATTGGAATGCAAATAGAGATGTTAATAAAGTTGTAGTATCTTTTTTACTTCTTAATGACAATTATCAAAAAACATCAAGAAGTGTAAAGTATGCAATACTATTTATATTTATTCCATTTTTTGTACTCTTTTTATGTGAAGTGCTTTCAAAGAAACGTATACACCCAGTGCAGTATATACTTATAGGTATAGCAAATGCAGTATTCTATTTATTGTTGTTAGCTATATCAGAGCATCTTAGTTTTAATTTAAGTTATTTCTTAAGTGCATTGATGGTAACGGCTTTAACTTCTATTTATATAGGATATATAATAAAATCTTCTAAGTATATTATTTCAATGGCAGCGGTTGATGCTTTAGTTTATATATTCTTATTCGGAATACTTCAGCTTACCGACTACGCATTATTAATGGGTACATTAGGATTGTTTGCAGTTATTGCTCTTGCTATGTATTTCACACGTAATGTTGATTGGTATGGTGAGAATAATTAATTTATAAAAATTATATAATTTAGGCTTGAAAGTATTTTCTTAACTATTTACTTTCAAGCCTTATTTATTTTTTATATTTATATATTTTTACACACTATGTTCAGATGCGGAATGCGAAGCTATATTAGCGTTCTTTTTCCATTTATTTGAATAATAATATAATAAGCTAAAAATCATACTGAAAAAGTTACCTACAGCCATAGCAGTCCATATTCCCCATAATTCCATTTTAGGGGATATCATATAGGCGAGCGGTACTCTTATTATAATATGGGCACAAAAAGCAAATACCATAAGCATAAAAGTTTTTCCGGCACCATTTATAACACCATTAGCAGAAAACATTACAGCAAGCATTATTATAGAAGGCATAACAACATAAATGTAACTCTTTGTATATTTAAGTACGCTCATATCCTTAGTAAACATTCTTACAATGATTTCAGGAAATAATACAGAAAAAATGGCCATAAATGCTGATATTCCTACTGATAATTTTATTCCTGCTTTGAATATTTCTTTAACTCTTTCCATTTTGCCTGCTCCGATATTTTGTGCTACCATAGTGGCAATACCGGCAGATAATGCTAAAAGCGGTAAGAATGATAAGGAGTCCACTCTCATAGATACAGCAACAGATGCAGAAGCTGATTCTCCATAAGTATTTATAAGTCTATTTAAAAATAACCAGCTTACGGATACTATTAATTGCATAGCTGCAAATGGAAGTCCTATTTTGAACATTAATTTAGTTATATTAAAATCAAATGCCAAATCAAAAGGATTAGCTTTTACAATACTGTTTTTCATTTTCAAATATACCATACTAACAGCAACAGAAACAAATTGAGAAAATGCAGTAGCATAAGCAGCTCCATCAAGTCCCATAGCAGGTATTGGCCCTATACCTGCTATCATAAGCGGATCTAATATCAAATTCAAAACTGAAGAAATAGCTAAAAATATCAAAGGTCTTACTGTATCTCCAATTCCTCTAAGCAAAGCAGAAACTAGAAAATAATAAAACATGAATGGAAAACCTATCATACTTATTCTGAAATAGCTTACAGAATATTCCATTATACTATCTGCAGTGTTTAAAAATTTCATCATAGCAGGAGCAAATATATATCCTATAATTGCCAAAGCTAGAGAAGTTATTAAACTTATAGTAGTTGAAACTCTAGAAACATATATTACAGAATCTTTATCATTAGCACCGAAATACTGTCCTATCAAAATATTGGAAGCTACTGTAACTCCTGAAGCTATAGCCATAAGTATTAATATAATAGGAAAACTAACAGCAATAGCACCAAGTCCTTTTGGGCCTATCATTTGACCGATCCAAATCGTATCAACTATATTATATGCGATATTTAAAAGGTTTCCTAATATCATAGGTATAACTAAGTTTATCAGCCCTCTGCTTACATTACCTTCGGTAAGTTCCAACATCTTATCTTTTTCCATAATTATCCTCATATATAATTTTGATGATTTTTAAATTGTTTTATTTATCATTATGTTTTTATAATAAATTGTTTTGAAATATATTATTTTTTCAAAACAAATATATAACTTTTTTATTTAGTTCTTATTTAGTTATAGAAAAAAGTTTAAAAAGTATAAAAGCATTCAAAAAATGTAAATATAATGCAAAATATTATATTTACTATAAAGCAAAATAGATTTAATCATATTCCAAGCAAGAGATAGAAAAAAATTACATTTTACAGCAATAATATCAAATACAGATATTTGATAATATGAGCAAAACTGCAGTAATTTCATAAAAATCCCTATATGATTATAAATAAAAAAAATGAAATATATGTTTTCTATTAAAAATAATTAGTAATCTTATATTCTTAAAAAAATAAAGTCAATATAAAAAGAGATTTTATTGGTAATTTTTTATTAATTTTTCTAAATTTACATATAACATATAGATATTTTTATATTATACATGTAATATATGTTGTATATTTATGAAAAATATTATAAAAAACGTTTTAAAGGCTTTATAGAGTTATTAAAAATCCCGCCCTTTATTCTTTTTTATTTAATTTATAATTTTTGGTTTTCATTATCTTTATAGCTTCATCAGAAATGAAAACGCCCGCCCAAGTTTGAATTAATTTAAAAATGCATTTAACGCACGGTGAACTGAATTAAGAATATAATAAAATTTGAATTAAAAATAATTCTGTATTTATAGTTTTATTCTGCGTGCGGTAATAGAGCAGCAAATTAAAAAAACATCTAGGGTGGGTGCTGTAAATTCAGTTTTAAGTATTTAAAGAAATAAAAAGTAGAAATGCATATTTAATTATTAAGGAAATAGGGTGGGGATTAGAATAGTTTTTTAAGGTATAGGAAATTATTAAAAATCCCGCCCTTTATTCTTTTTTATTTAATTTATAATTTTTGGTTTTCATTATCTTTATAGCTTCATCAGAAATTATAACGCCCGCCCAAGTGTGGATTAACTTTAAAATGCATTTAACGCACGGTGAGAATAATTTTTAATATTAATTGATTAATAATATAATTTCATTATATATTAAAATTCATTTACCGTGCGTATAATGAAACTCATTCTAAATATGCATTAAAAAATCTATATAAACCTTGTGAATCATATTCTACTCCTTTTAACTTTGGAGAAACAAGTAAGGCCTCGGAATAAAAATATATTGGTATTATAGCATTATCATTCATCAAGATATTTTCAGCATCATGCATAGCTTTCATTCTTATATTGTTGTCTTTATTTGTTGAAGCTATATCTATATATTGATTGTATGTATTATTCGAGTATGAACCATAATTGTTAGGAGAATCACTTTTAAAAAGGTTTAAAAAGTTTATAGGATCATTATAATCAGCATACCATAAATAAACAGCAATATCAAAATTCTTATCGTACATATTTTGTAAGTATGAAGCCCATTCATGCTTAACTATTCTAACATCAATATTTAAATTTTCTTTAATCATACTTTGAACGGCGTCAGCAATATTTATATCAAATTCCCTTGTTGCTATAAGCAAATCAAGTACAGGTAAATTCTTGCCGTCTGGATATCCTGCTTCAGCTAATAACTTTTTTGCTTCTGCTATGTTATTTTGATATTCTTTAGTTTTTATATGCTCGCCTCCATTTTCTCTAAAATCTCCATAAACATCATTAATGCCGAAAGGAACAAAACTTCCAGCAGGAGATTCTCCGCATTTAGTAATTGACTTCACAATATATTCTCTGTCTATGGCTAAAGATAATGCTTTTCTTATTCTATTATCTTTTAATATTTCCTTGTTTAAATTAAATCTGTAATAGTATGAAGCAGCTACTGGAACAATATGAACTATTCCTTTTTGTTTTAAACTTTCAATATTATTTCTAGGGAAAGGTTTAGCGAAATGAATAGATTCCTCAAGTACTCCAGCAAGCGAAGTATTAGGTTCTTCCATTAAAAGAAAAGTTAATTTATCAGGTTTTGTATTTTGATTATTCCAATAATTAGTATTTCTTTCTAGTATGATGTTTTTATCAGTATTTCTTTCTGTCATTTTAAAAGCACCATTTCCTATATATGTTGCAGGCTTTAAGCTCCATTCATCGCCGTACTTATTTATTATATCTTCACGTACAGGATAGAAAGGAGGATACGCAGCAAGTTCAAGAAAATAGGCAGTAGGGTAGTTTAATGTAACTTCAAATGTATAATCATCTATAGCTTTAACTCCTAATTCTTCTATAGTTTTTTTGCTTTCTATTATATCTTTTGCATTTTTTATAACTTCAAAATAAAAACTATATTTGTTTGCAGTTTTAGGATCAACAGCACGCCTCCAAGTATAAACAAAATCTTTAGCAGTTAAATTTTTTCCATCATTCCATTTAGCATTAGTTCTTAAATGAAAAGTGTATACCGTTCCGTCATCGTTTATATCCCAACTTTTAGCAGCTCCTCCTATTATTTTATTATTAGCATCTTTTTTTGTAAGTCCTTCAAAAGCATGAAGAATATATATCATAGTAAGATTGTCTGTATTTAAAGTGGGATCCATAGTTAAAGGTTCCGGAGCAAGATTTATAATAATTTCATTATTTGTAGTTATTTCTTTTTTGGTACATGATGTAAATATAATTAATAGCATTAGTAAATTAGCAGTAATTATTTTTTTGAACATTCGTTTTTCCTTTGCATTTTAATTTTATAAAAAGTACACTTCTATTGCAGTATTTTTTTACCTAATTTAAGAGTATAGGTATAAATAAATTAGTATTGTATTAGTTTAGTATATCATTTATAGAAGATACACATAAATCAACAGCCTTATCTATTTCTTCTTCATTTATTATCAAAGGCGGATTGAAATAAATAACATTTCCTAAAGGTCTTAATAAAAGTCCTCTTTGAAGTGCTTTCTTGTATATTTGATAACCCATTCTAAGTTTAGAGTCAAATCCTTTTTTTGTATTTTTATCAGTAACTAATTCCATAGCATTGATAAGACCTATATTTCTAATCTCTCCTATATTTGGGTGATCAAGTAATTTTTCTTTTAATTTATTATTTAAATATTTTGCTCTGACTTGTGCTTTATTTATGATATCATCTTCTCTTAAAATCTTTTGTACAGCCAAAGCAGCAGAACAGCCTAAAGGATTTCCGCTATAAGTGTGACTATGCATAAAAGCCTTGCCTTCATTGTAGTCAGCATAAAAGGCATTATATATTTTATCTGTAGTGATAGTTATTGCCATAGGCATGTATCCTCCTGTTAAGCCTTTTGAAATGCACATTATATCTGGTGTAATATTGGCATGATCGCATGCAAACATTTTTCCTGTACGTCCGAAATTGGTAGCTATCTCATCAACGATAAAAACTACATCGTACTTATTACAAATCTCTCTTAATTTTTTTAAGTATAACGGAGGATATATTCTCATTCCGGCACTTGCTTGAAGTAAAGGCTCTACTATAACGGCACAAATCTCATCAGAATATTTTTCAAACTTTTTTTCAGCATCTTCAAAACATTCGCATTGGCAAGTTTCTCTGTTTTTACAGTATTTACATCTATAACAATCAGGAGCTTCTATATGTATGGTGTCCATTAACATTGGTTTGTATATTTTTGCATATAAGTCCAAACTTCCAACGGATAATGCCCCAATAGTTTCACCATGATAACCGTCAGTAAAACATATGAATCTTGTTCTTTTTGTATTTCCTATTTGATGCTGATATTGAAATGCCATTTTTAATGCAGCTTCTACTGATGAAGAACCATTATCTGAGAAGTTGAATTTAGTTAATCCTTCAGGTATTATTTTTATAAGTTCTTCGCATAATTTAATAGCACCTTCATGAGAAAAGTTTGCAAATATAACATGCTCAAGTCTGTCAAGCTGTTCTTTGATATTGGCATTTATTTTTTCATTGCAATGACCAAGTAAATTGCACCACCAAGAACTTACAATATCAATATATTCTTTTCCGTTTTTATCATATAAATAAATTCCTTTTCCTCTGTCTATGATTATTGGAGGAAGTTCCTCATAATCTTTCATTTGAGAACAAGGGTGCCATATATATTTTAGATCTTTTTGTTCTAATGTCATAATAAGTTCCTTTTTTAATATACACGGGGGAGTAAAATAGGTCCCCCGCATATTCTTTTTGCAAATAGGGAGAGAAAGCAAAAAGAATTTAGAATCTATTAAAATAATTATTAAGAATAACAATTATTCAAAAAGCGAAATTAAATTATCTATTTTTAATATATTTTCTGTATTAACTATTCCAACTACTTTTATATCAGTCATTTCTTCTATCATTTGCTTATTATCTTCATGCATAACATTTGATATTTCAAATTTATTTAATATAACTCCATTGATTTTTAATTTTCTTTTCATCATATATTCTATTGTAAGTACTGTAGAATTGATTGTACCAAGTCCGGCATCTGCTATTATTACAGAAGGTATATCAAGTTCTTTTATGATATCTTCTAAAAATATTTTTTTATCTTTATCGTATCTTATAGGGCATATTATACCGCCGCTTCCTTCTACTATCATATAATCATGCCTTTTAGAAATATCTTTATATGCCTCTTTTATTACTTTCATTTCAACAGGATTTCCTTCTATTTGAGAAGCTAAATGAGGAGAATATGCATGCTTGTAAGTATAAGATACCATTTCATCATAAGAGTCTGTTAAATTAGCCTTCTCTTTAACATACCAAGCATCGCTGTCAGTTATTTCATTGCTTCCGCTTAAAGCTGCTTTATAATATCCTATATCCAATCCATCATCTTTTAATTGTTTTGCAATCAATGCTGATACATAAGTTTTACCTACATCAGTTCCAGTTCCAGTTATAAAAAGTGCTTTAGCCATAATATAATATCCTATAAAAAATAATTTTTTAATCTTCTGTTAATTGTACTTTGTATCCTAATTCTTCAGCTATTTGCTTATCTGTTTCTATAGAAATACCCATAGTTGTGAGCATATCGCCGGTAATAGCTGCATTTGCTCCGGATAAGAAACATGCTTTTCCTTTATCTTTTAAAAGTCCCCTTCCTCCAGCAAGTCTTATAAATGCTTTAGGATTAATAAATCTATATATAGCAACTATTCTTTGCATATCATTTTCAGTAAGAGGTGTAATATTTTCAAAAGGAGTATTGGCTATAGGATTTAACATGTTTACTGGTATAGACATTATACCAAGTTCTTTTAATTCAAATGCCATGTCTATTCTGTCTTCCCAAGTTTCCCCCATTCCCATTATACCGCCGCTACATACTGTTAATCCTGCTTTTTGTGCTGCTTTTATTGCATTTATTTTTTCATCATAAGTATGAGTTGTACAAACTTCAGGAAAGAAATTTCTTGATGCTTCTAAATTGTTATGAACTCTTTTAAGTCCTGCTTCTTTTAATTTTGAGAATTTTTCTTCATCAAGCAATCCTAATGAGGCACATACATATCCGTTTGTTTCTTGATTAATAGTTTCTATAGCATCATAAACTTTATCAATATCTTCTCCTTGTAATGCTCTGCCTGATGTTACTATAGAATATCTTAAAACACCTTTATCAAAATCATTTTTTCCCTGTTCTAATATTTTTTCTTTTGGGAGTATATTATACTTTTCACATTGTGTATCATAGTGAGCTGACTGAGCACAAAATTTACAGTTTTCTGAGCATTTTCCGCTTTTAGCATTTATTATAGAACACATATCAAATGTATTAGAACAAAAATATTTTCTTATACTGTTTGCCGCAACGGATAATTCTTCTAAGTCTACATTAACTAATTTCATTGCTTCTTTTTTTGTTATATTATATCCATTAATGATTTTTTCTCTTAATTCATTTAAATTTACTTCTTCTCTTATAATCTTTTCTATATTGCTCATATTTACCTCCCATATTTATGATAATTTATGATTTACGCTTCCAGATAATAGTCTTTCAATTTTCCCATCATTAAATTCTACTATCAAAGCAAAATTTCTATCTATATCCAAAACTTTTACTATATTTTCTTCTCCTTCTATATTTATAGAAACTTTTTCTCCTATCAAAAAAGAACGCTTTTTGTATTCATCATAGAAATTGATATTGTTAAAATAATATTCCCATAGATTTTCTAATATTTTTGATATTAATAAATTTCTTATATCTGATTTATTATTATTTTCTAAATGTATAGATGATGCTATATGTTCTATTTCTTTAGGGAATCCAGATTTAGGAAAATTAACATTGATTCCTATTCCTATAATGGCATAATCAATTTTTCCGTCCTCAAAGCTGAATGCACCTTCAGTTAATATTCCGCATACCTTCTTTTCATTTATAAATATATCATTAACCCATTTTATTTTTGTATTTGTATTGGTTATTTCTTCTATTGCTTTTGATACTGCCATTGCTGCTGCTGTTGTTATGAAAGAGTTATTAAAAGTCTTTTTTTCTTGCTTTAGATTTAAAATTATACTCATATATATACCAGTTCCATAAGGTGAAAAAAATGATTTTCCGTTTCTTCCGTATCCGCTTGTCTGTTCTTCAGCTAAAATTACAGTTCCGCTTTCAGCTCCATTTATTGCTAAACCTCTTGCTATAATATTGGTTGATTCTACAGTTTTGTATATTAAAAGATTAAATTTATCAGCATGTTTATGCATATTATTTTTTATTATTTTTGATGATAAAATATCTGTTTCTTTAGAAAGAGCATAGCCTTTATTGGATACAGCATAAATATCATATCCTTCATTTTTTAATGCTTTTATTGCCTTCCAAATTGCTGCTCTGCTTACATTTAATTGATTTGCTAATTTTTCACCTGATATAAATAGACCTTTATTTGATTCTAATATTGATATTATATTCTCTTTTATACTTCCTTTCATAAAATTATGATAACATAAAGAAAATTAATTGTCAACTTTAAATATTGTGTATGGTTTACAATTTGAGTACCTTTAATTGTATAAACTATATACATTGTATTTTGATTCTCTATTAAGTAGTATAATAGATATACAATGTATTAAATTTATTGTATTAAAATTGTACAGCTTAATTTGGTGATAATAGCTTTACATATAGAAAAATAGTTTAAGTGTATTATTAATAAACAATATTATAAAATTAATTGGCACAGTTCTTGCATATATATTGGTGTAGCGATGATAACTCAGAAAAAAGAGTTAAGATACATTAAATAGATAAAACGCTATATAAAAATGATAAATAATGAAAGTTAATATAAAAGGAGTTTTAATTATGACTAAAAGATTATTTTTACCTGCTTTACATTCTATGTTAGATGATTTTAGAACTTTTGATGATGCTTTTAATAGCTTATATAACAGCAATAATGAAGAAATGAGAAAATTATCTCATTACAATATAGAAGAAGATGATAAACATTATGTAATAGAAATGGATATGCCTGGAGTAAAAAAAGAAGATTTAGAAATAGGCATAAAAGAGAATGTTCTTTCTATATATGCTGAACGCAAAAGAGTAAATAAAAATAAAGTTGTTGATGCTCAAAATGCAGAAAATGCTGAAAAAGATAATGAAGTTGTAGTTTCAAGATATGAGCAAAGTTTTAATATTAGTACAAAAGGTATTGATGTTGAAAATATAGAAGCTAATTTGAGTAATGGTGTTCTCAAAATAACTCTTCCAAAGAAAGAAGAAGTTAAATATGAGAAAAAAATTAATATAGGTTAAGAGTCTGATATTTAATTAATGAACAAGTTAATTAAATGCGAGGTTTATGGAAAATTGTAAAAAACAAAATAATAAATAAAATAAAAAATTAAGGAGATTTTAATATGTCAAGAAGAATATTTGTACCAACTTTAAATTCACTTTTTTCAAATAGATATAACAATGTAGGAAATTACAATCATTTTAGAGATTATGAACCTAGAGTATCTGAATATAGAATAGAAGAAGATGAGAAACATTATATTATAGAAATGGATATGCCTGGAGTAAAAAAAGAAGATTTAGAAATAGGCATTAAAGAAAATATACTTTCTATTTCCGCTAAACGTAAAAAAACAGTTAAAGCAGAAAATGGAGAAGCAAAAGAAGAAGTTATTGCCAGATATGAACAAAGCTTTAATATCAGCACAAAAGGTATTGATGTTGAAAATATAGAAGCTAACTTAGTTAATGGTGTTTTAATAGTAACTCTTCCAAAGAAAGAAGAACTTAAATATGAAAAGAAAATAGAAATTAAAGGAGAATAATAAAAATATAGAGATACCTAAAAATTAAGACATTAAGAAATTAAAATACATTGTAACTTTAATTCATAAGATATAATCCATAATATAAAGGCTGTACGAAGTGTTATTACTTCATACAGCTTTTTTTATTATATTATTTTATTCCCATTTAGTCATATCCATTTGTTTAGTTACTTTGGCTACAACTGCAGTTCCGCATAAATCTCCTGATATATTTAAAGCGGTTCTTCCCATATCAAGCAATGAATCTATACCAACTATCATACCATAAGCAGCAGCTACATTAGTATTTGAGTTAATATCAAGTCCTATAGAATTTAATACCATTAGAAGCATTATAGATCCGGCACCCGGAACTCCAGCAGTACCAACGGCAGCCAATACAGATACTATAACTACTGTTAATTGAGAATCAAAGTTTAAAGGAGCATTGCTGGCATTGGCTATGAATATTGAACAGATGCCTAAATATATTGCAGTTCCATTCATATTGATAGTGGCACCTAAAGGCAAAGTAAAACTATAAATACCCTGATTAATTCCCATTTTTTCATCGGCTACTCTCATAGATATAGGCAATGTTCCGCCTGAAGAACGTGTTACGAATGCTGTAAATAAAGGTTCTGATATCTTATTCAAGAATTTTTTTGGGTTTATTCCAAATGCTAAATTTATTAAACTGTAAACTATTATTAATTGTATAGCAAAGGCAATATATATTGTATATGTAACTTTTAATAATGAACCTAAAGAACTAGGGCCGTTTTGAGCAAACACTGTGAATATCAATGCGAAAACCCCAATAGGAGCATAATACATTATCCAGCTTACGACTTTTATAATGATATTAGTACAGCCGTCAAAGAATCTATATACTATCTCAGCATTTTCTTTTGTCTTTTCATTGTCCCTGCAAAATGCCAATGATATACCGAAGAATATTGCGAAAAATATTGTAGGAAGTACATCTCCGTCGCCGTTAGCAAATGATGAGAATGGATTTGTAGGTATAGTGGCAAGAAGAGTATCTACAAAGCTAGGTTTTACGAATTCTTTTGTTGTTGCTAAAGTAAGGTCTAAATCCAATCCTAAACCGGGTTTAAATATGTTTCCTACAACTAAACCGAATACAGATGAAATTATTGAAGTGCCTATATAAAATACTAATATTATAATTCCAACTATTCCTAAATCTTTAGGAGATATGCTTGAAACACCGCTTATTAAAGTGAATATAATTACCGGCATTACTATCATTTTTAATAGTCTTATAAATATTTTACCGACTGGATCTGATATGGCTATAAGTTTTGCGGTTGTGGCTTCCGATGCTGCTGATGAAACTATCATTCCGAGTATAGCACCAAGTATTAAACTTGCTAATATAAAGAGCAGCAATTTACTTTTAGCATTTTTTAGCTTACTCATTAATAAAAATTCCTTTGATAATTATTTTTTATATTATGGTATTAAATGTTAAAAAATCAATATGGTATAAAATTATATTACATACTAATGTAAAGAATATATATTTTCTTTACTTAATTTATTTGTTATGAATTTAAAAATTAATTTACAAGCGTATACCTGAAAATTATATATGTATACGCTTTTTTGATTATTATAGTTTTTTATAATTTATTTTCTTTTATAAACTTATAAAAATAAATTATACCAATTAATGCCGGAAGAATAGGGGAGATTGACATAGAAATATATATGCCTAAAAATCCTATAATGCTTTCTAAAACTTTTGATAATACAACTTTAAAAATTATAGAATCTATAAAAGAGTTAATAAAAGTTATATATGATTTTTGAATGCCTATAAGAAAACTGTCAAGCATATACATCAAAGCATAAATAGCTCCGTTAAATGAAGCACAAACTCTCAAATAATATATTATATCATTTATTACCTTCTCTTCTCCGCTATAGAATATACTTATAATATTTCTAGCAAATACATGAATAAATAAAATAACAATCATTGTTGAAGTTATATCAAATACTATAGAAAATTTAACATTTTTCTTTATTTCTGTATAATTATTCTCGCCTATATTTTTTGAAACTAATATGCTTAATGCTTCACCTATAGACCAAGAAATCATACCTATGAAAGTGTTAATTTTTAATCCTATAGTAAATCCTGCTATAACATCATATTTATTCATCATTATATTTACTAAAAAATATGATATGTTTATTATAAACATTTGAAATATGCATGGAAAAGATACTTGTATTAATTCTTTTATTATCTTCATATCGATTTTAAAAGTTATATTATCTTTTATAAAATATAATGATAATAAGAAACTTATAATCTGCGATATAACAGTTGCTGAGGCTGCTCCTTTTACAGATAATTTTAATATATAAACAAATATAAAGTCTAATACTATATTAACTAAAGAAGCTATAATTATAAAGAATAATGAAATCTTTTCTTTACCGCTTGATTTTATAACTGATGATATTGAACTATATAAGAATGTAAATATTACGCCAAAGAAAATTATTTTAATATAATCATAAGCATAATTAAAAGATTCTTTAGGTATATTCATAAATAATAATATTTGTTTTGAAAATATTATTCCAAATACAAAAATTATTATAGAAGAAACGAATGATAGAAATAATAAACTTCCTATACTTTGTTTATATTTTATTATATCTTTAGAGCCTCTGTATTTTGATATTATAACAGAGCCTCCTATTGATAAGCCTAAATGTATTGAAGTTATAATAAACATTATAGAAGCACAGTTTCCTAATGCTATAACTCCATTATCTCCTACTGAATGTGAAATAAATATTATATCTGCAATACTATATAAATATTGAAGTATATTTGAAATGAATAAAATAAATGAAAATTTTATTAAATACATGAAACTTTCCTTGAAATTTAAACTAAAAATTAAACCTATAAAAAATATATTTTATAGACCGCAATGAACTGCAGCATACTGAAAAATTTTTAGTATGCTCCAAACAATTAGATATTGCCGGAGCTTAATTCAATAACAAGTTTCATAAATCAAATCATAATTTATTTTTATTAATTGTCAATATAAAAAAAGGATAGCTTATTGCTACCCTTTAAGAAAAAATTTTATTCAAAAATATATATATGATAGTTTTACCAAATCATCAAAGTTGAACCCCAAGTGAATCCTCCTCCAAATCCAGTAAGGAGAACTAAATCACCGTCATTTATTTTATGATCCTCTAAAGCATCTGTCAAAGCCAAACCTATACTAGCAGAAGAACAGTTTCCAAATTTATTTAATACAACGCTTACTTTTTCCATAGGAAGTCCTATTCTTTTAGCAACTGCCTGCATGATTCTTAAATTAGCTTGGTGAGGTACAAAATATTTAACATCGCTTAATTGTTTTCCTGTGCTTTCTAAAACTTTATCTATACTATTTGAAAATTCTGTTACTGCTCTTTTGAAAGTTTCAGAACCAGCCATATGTATTTTAAACTCTGGTGCTTCCAAATCATCAGCTCTTATAGGGCAAACACTTCCGCCGTTAAGTACAATACTCATATCTGGCTCGCTTTGCATATGCATTCCTATTATACCTTTTCCATCATCTCTTGTAGTGATTAATGAAGCTGTAGCAGCATCTCCAAAAAGAATAGCTGTTCCTCTATCTTTCCAGTTTACATCTTTAGTTAATTTCTCACATGAAACTATAAGAACATTATTGCATTGACCGCTTTCTATTAAAGCTGTAGCTGTATTTAATGAATATATATATCCGGAACAAGCAGCTGACAAATCCAAAGCAAAACAATGTTTAAGACCTAATGCCATTTGTATTTGTCCTGCCATAGAAGGGAATATATAATCTTTTGTTACTGTAGGTACTAAAATAGCATCTACTTCTTTTAAATCAACGCCTTTTTTTTCTAAGTTTTTAACTGCATTTAATCCCATTTCAAATATGGTTTCATCTTCTCTTGCCATATGTCTTGTTTTTATTCCTGTACGTGTTGTGATCCATTCGTCGTTTGTATCCAATATGCTTTCAAAATATTTGTTGTCTAATATTTTTTCTGGTACGTAATATGCTATGTTCTTAATGTATGCTCTTTTCATATGATTCTCCATTAAATGTAGTTAAGTATAGAATTTTCATTTTAATAGTTTAGTAAAAAATAGTAAAAAATCTATAGTTAATAGTAACTATTTTGTTGAAAATGGTACTATTAACTATAACTATATTATGATAATTTTATATTTTTATTGAATTTTAATAAAAAATGACAATATTTTTACATTAAAAAATAAAATTTTATTTACATATCCCGCCCTTTATACTTAATGAATAATTTTTGATATTTTTATACCTATATTCTTAAATAACTTAATTAGAAATTACAGTACCCGCCCAAGTTTGAATTAATTTAAAAATGCTTTTCCCGCACGGTGAACTAAATTAACAATATAATAAAATCTTAATTACAAACTAATCTATATTTTTTGCTTTATTCTGCGTGCGGTAAGTGCACAACAAATTTAAACAAATCTTGGGTGGGCAGCTAAAATAACAGTTTAGATTTATAAGGAAAAATAATACAGAAATATCAGAAAATAGTTTAAAGCCTATAGGGTGGGGTGTGTAAATATTTTTTTAGCTTATTTTAAATTTCCCGCCCTCTATCCTTATTGATATAATTCAATATTATTATTTTTTATTTCTTTTATGTGTAAATAGAATTGTTAACACCCGCCCAAGTTTAAATTAAATTTAGAGTGTATATTAACCGCACGTAGAGCGAAGCTAAAAATATAGATTTATTTGAATTAAAATTTTTATTATATAAAAAATTTGATTTACCGTGCGTTGAAAAAAGTTTTTAATATAAAATAAAAAAATAATGAACCTAATAAATAAGCCCATTGTTTTTTGTTATTTTAAGTATTAATTTTTATTCTTCAAATAATAAATATATGTTGCTTGAATTGTATTGAGCGTTTTCTGAATATATAGTCCAATCTGTAAGTCTTTCTATACTATGCATCCCTCTTTCGCCTTCATGCATACCTAAATCTTTATAAGGCTCATTTATTAAAGTAGCATCAAAATAACCGTCATTAGTAAAGCCATGAACATCAAACCATAAATGCTCTAAATCATTAGGATTTTCTTCTGTTTCTCCATAGCCTAATTTTACTAAGAAAGAAGTATTTTTATCGCCTTTGTTTTTATCTAATAATTCAAGGAAATGTTCGAGTTTTTCAAAAGCAGCCTCTCTCATAAGTGAAGTTTCAAAATAACTCATCATAAACATAGGATTATCAGTTAATTCTTTTTTATAATAATCTATAGAATGATAATTTCCTTCATTGTCTACAGCAACTAATATTCCAGAAGGAGTATTATGTACGCCGTCATTTCTGTCTTTAGCACTTCCTGTGATATCATTAGCAATATTAAGCTGCTTTAAACCTTCTTCCCAAGGAAGCCAGCAAACATAAACATTATAAGCAGGATTGAATTTAAATCCTGGTTCAGGAACCCCTCTTTCTATAAACATTTTAGCACAAGTATTTAATAATTGACCATAAGGAACATTAGGATCTTCAACACCAACTATTTCAAGTTCTATAGAACCAACTCTGTAAAGTCCATGAGTATGGAACCAATATTCTACTTTGTTAGGGTCTTTGTCATCATCATAAACGGCATGTATAGTATATAAATAATCCAAAGAAGGAGGCAAAGCGAATGTAGATGTATATGAAAGCCAATCACCAGAATGAGCAGTATAACAAGCCATATCTAAAAATATAGAACATTCAGGTACTAAACTGTCTAATAATTGTAATTGTCTTTGATAGTCTGTAAGAGGGTGATTATCAAAAGTTGTTGATACATGTACTGCATACTTACATTGACAAGCCTCTTTATAATCTTCTTCTCTTACTGTGTTTACAGAGAATATTTCAGGAACATTTTCTGTAACAGTAGAATCATCTACAAAAGCTATATGGAAACTAAGTTCATCATTATTTTGTTCTTCTTCGTTATGAGAGTGTCCGCAACCGCATCCATGTTCCTCATCATGTGAATGCCCGCCACAGCAGCCATGCTCCTCATCATGAGAATGACCACAACCACAATCATGTTCTTCATCATGTGAGTGTCCGCCGCCGCAACAGCCGTCATGTCCGCATCCGCAATCATGATCTTCTTCTTCCATAACCATAGGCAAATATTGCAATTTTACTGATAATTCCCATATTGATTTATCTCTTATAAAATTAGATTTATCTATTTCATTAAATTCCATAACCATATATTCATCAGATTCTGAAAGTATATCTCTAACTTCATCAATAGTCATGTTATGATCATATTCTTTTGAAAATACAGCAGCCATCCAAGATTCTAATTTTTGCTCGCCGCTTGAGAATATATTATATAGTTTTTCGTTATAATTCATTATTTATTACCTCATAATGTTAAATTAATATTATCCATAAATAGTGTTTTTTAGTATAGTATAATCTGTATTTTTTTTCAACATATTTTATTATAAATTATTAAAAAATGTATCTAATATCTTTTTTTCTTTTTTCCATTCAGGCATATAAAGGCTTACTATATTATGAAATCTTTTACTATGATTAGCCTCTATTAAATGTGCTAGTTCATGAATTACTATATATTCCACAGCACTTTGAGGATATTTCATAAGCTCCGAATTAAATGTAATATGCTTTTTTATAACATCACATGAGCCCCATTTACTTTTAAGTTTTTTTACTGTGAAACTGTTAATCTCTAAATTCATTATACTGCAGTATTTTTTTAAAAGTGTGTCAAATAATTTTAAAGCCTCTTTTTTATACCATATATCAAGTAAATTATGCTTTCTCCTTATATCGCTGTTTTTAAATTTTTCTTTTTCCTTTATATTAATGTACATATACATCATTTTTCCGTCTAATATAATATTTTCTTCTCTGCTTTTTACTACTTTTAATAAATATCTTCTTCCTAAATAATAAATTTCATCTCCGCTAACTAATTCTTTTTTGCTTATATCATAAATGCTTTTCTTCTTGATGTCTTCTTTCTTTTCTTCTATCCAATCTTTTCTTTTTTCTATAAGTTCATATATGTATTTTTTAGTAACTCTTTTTGGGGCAGTTACATATATATTCAAATCTGGCTTCACTCTTATGTATATATTTTTTATTCTTTTGTATTCTATAATTATTTCATTCATAGCTATATTATATACTAAAAATTTTTAACTTTGTCAATTTTTTTACCACCTTACACCATACTTAAATGTAATAACTTCGGTCACCCCAAAGTACTTATTTGCTCGCAAAAGAGTTGTGTCATTGTTGTAGTTTCATTAAATTTCTAATTGTATTTCAGGTTCTATTTCAAGTTTATTAATTACAGGAGTATATATATCTATTTTATTACCTTCTGCATCTATTTCTGGTGTACTTATTGAAACTATTAATGAATATCTTGTTTTTTCTTCGTACTTTTCTAAATGTTTTCTTTCTTTCCACCAGCCACCAACTGGAAATACTGCTATTTTATCACAAGTTGCCAAATCAGCAGCCGTACCTCTCCAAATATCGCTGTGAATAGAACCTTTAGTTCTTGCATATTTTCCTATTACCCAATTATTATTATATAAATTAGAATTACTACTTTCCTCATCTTCTTCATCATTTTGATAGAGTTTATTGATTCTACTTAAAAATTCTTTTTCTTTCTCTAATGGTTTATTTATTTCAAATCTAAGTCCGTAAGAAGAATATCTAAAATGATAATCCCAACCTACTTCACCAGGTGATGGTTCTATAAAATACGATAATGTAACTCTCATTTCAACTTCCAAACTACCTAAATTTAATAAAATATCTTTTGGCCAAGGTAAGTCATATAAATCCATTTCATTTAATTTAGTTTCGCTATTTTCTTTTTTAAAAGGCTTTATCTCAGATTGACTTATTAATGTAAGATAATTTTCCATTGTGTTAATGGCTTTATAAAAATTTGGTACTCCATAACCGCATATTCTAAGTAAAGATTTATAATGTTCTTTTTTTCTATGGTTGAAATATGGAAATAAATGTTTTATCATTTCATCAGGCCAATATGCACAATGAATCATTAAAGCCCTTATTGTTTCAGGCCATGCATTAGGATATGAAGATTGTATTTGAGCTGCAAACCATGCTGCTTTTGCCGTGGCGGCACTTGTTGCATTGATTGTTGTCAAATAATTTTGATCATTAGATGTTGTTAATGTGGATAATTCTTCTACCAATGTAGGAAAACCAGTATTATCTATTGCTGTATTTCCACCTTCCATTAATATATCTGGTTTAATACCCCATTTATCATTAAATCCGCAAGATGTTTTTGTATATGGAGATATACAATTTTTATTAGCTATGATTTTATATGATTTATATTCTTTATCTGATAAATTATATTTTTCTGTATATGCTCCTACTGTGATAGCATTAAAAGATTGAGATGGATCTTCTACAATTTGTTCTTTATTAATTTCTGGATAATTTTTATGATATTTCTCTTCTATATTCCCAGTTGGTAGAAATATTATTCTTTTTTTATTAATATCATCACCATAGCATAATTTATCAATAGCAGCAGACCAAGAAGTAACTTTACCATTATTAGTGCTATCTTCAGAAGTTACAGCCATACAAATTATATGTTTATATTTCTTATTTAATATTTCTGAATTATAAACTAATCTTTCAGTTACACTTCCCCATAATTCTTTGTAGATTTTTGTTTTTGGCAGTATTTTACCTGATGAAATACGGTGATTAATCTTAATAGTTTTTTTATTGTCAATATAATTTTCTAAATCATTATATAATACCACTCCTGCCATTTCTGTTCCATGTCCCTCAAAATCTGTTAAATCTAATCCTTTTTCAAATGAATAACTGTTAGATATAAATTTACTTATTAATGGATTATTTTTATCAATACCAGTATCAAAAATATCTACAATAACATCTGTGCCTTTATTAAATTCTGTTCTTTTTTGTAAATCTCTTATAATTTCTTCTTTAAAATCTTTGTTTGTTTCATTAATAAGGAATGGTATAATATCGTTATATTTTTTGAATTTAGATATATTACTGCAATTTTTTAATAAATTTAAAATATCTTCTTTATTCGCCTCAACTAAAAAAATAATTTTTTCAGGAAATATCAGAGCATTTTTATTAACGTTTATATCCAAGCCATTACATATATTTATAAAATCTTTTATTGTGTCATTTGAGTTATTATTAATGTAATTAATCCAAGCTTCATAAAATTTTTTTTCTATTGAAGGTATATATTCAATTTCTTTACTATCCCAGAAAGACTCTAATACTGCATTATAAATATTTTCTATGCTTTCAATTAAAGCTTTATGTTTTGGATTCATTTTACCAGTTTTATAATTTATCTTATTTTCATTTATATATTCATCTACTTTTTTTAAAAAGATTTTTTCTGCTCCTTTAGGAATAGAGATTACACCCCTTTTTATTATTTTATCATTTTTTATAATTGTATCTGTATTTATTAATGTTATATTACCTCTTTTATCTAATAAACTAGTTATTACAATATCGCAATCTTCAGCACTTTCAAATACAATTCTTCTTACATTATCAGTATCAAATTCACTAGAATTATTTATTGCATATTCAAATTGTTTTTTTATTCTTTTACCATGTTCTTTTCTATTTCTAGGTTTCAGATTTAAGTTTCCATATCCTTTTCTAGAAAAATCTATCGCATCTTTTTTATTAATAAAAATATGTTTGTAAGCTGCCATTATTGTTTATCCTTAAACTTGTAAGAGTTTTTTCTTTCCTCTATCATTTTTATTAAACTTGATTGTGTTATAGTGTTTCTATCATTTAAAATAGCTTCTTTTATTGCATTATCACATGCATATACTATTTCAGCATGACTTAATTTTTTAGTTTTTTCCAATATTTTTGTAAATGATAATTTTGCAGGTTTAAAATCTCCAAGTCTATAGTTAATAAGTAATTTTATTTCTTCATTACTTGGCAATGAATAATAAATAATATCATCAAATCTTCTATACAATGCCTGGTCTAAAATTTTTGGATTATTAGTTGCTGCTATTATTATACTATTTGATTTATCTTGTTCTATAAATTGTAAAAAAGAATTCAATACTCTTCTTATCTCTCCAATATCATTACTTAAATTTCTTTCAGCACCTATTGCATCAAATTCATCAAATAAATAAACTGCTCTCCTGTCATATAATAAATCAAAAATTTTTCTCAATTTGGCACTAGTTTCACCAAAGTATTTTGTTATTATTTTATCTATCATTACAATATGTAGAGGTAAAGATAATTCTCCAGCTATAACAGAAGCTGTTAAAGTTTTTCCTACTCCAGGCTGTCCAGATAATAATAATTTTCTTCTATTATCTAAACCATATTTTTTTATTTTTGATTGCAATTTATATTCATCAATAATTCTATTTAATTTTAATTTAATATTATCATTTACTATAAGATTATTCATTTTGTAATCTGATTTTTGTACAATAACTAAATCTGAAAAATCATTTACATTAGCAATAATTTTTATATTATTTTCTTTTTGTTTTTTATCAATTAATTTTTTTATATCATTTGCAATTTTTTCATGACCACTTTTAGCTTCATAAGCAGCTATTTGTAATGCAGTAGTATAAAAACCATCAGGATCATTATCATAATGGTATTTTATTAAAGTTTTTATTTGTTCATAAGTAGCCATTTTTATTGCCTCTTTAAGTATTAAATATATAGTCAATTATATTTAAATACTTTAAAAAATCAATTGATATCACTAATCAAGTTTAATATGCACAATACCATATAACCTTTTTTATGAAATATATTAATATTATCTATGTTGTATTTTTACTCATAATTTCCTCCTAAAAAAATAAATTTCCAATATGGATAGATTAAAAAAATAATTCTTGTAAACTATTATATGAAATATATTTACATTCCAGTTTGGTAATATTTGTTACCTATATTACATATTATAGTAAAATATCTATTTAAAGTCAAATTTAAATATTAAATTATGGGATTTTTGTTAAAAAATGTATACTATAATTCTTTTGTTAAACATTTTAATAAAAAAATCTTTAATTACTTTTTTGTATAAAATCTGCTTTAGTTATAAAAGTCTGTTTGTTATATGTAAATCTCTTTCAATATTTTTTGCCATATTATTTTTGTTATGTAAATATCATAAGGTTTATTAATATCTTACATTTCTTTCATATATTATAATTTATAAAAATAGAAGTGTATAAATTGTTTAATAGATAAATATGGTTTTATGAAAAAATGGTTAAAAAAATCAGCGGACACTCACATGCCCGCTATTAAGGTAAATTATGAAGAAAAAAATTTATAAAATTAGATACAAATCAATTCTGTTTACATTATAAATATATAAAACTTTTAAAAAAAGTGTAAAAAAATTTTTTTTTATAGAAAATTTTATTAAAAAAAATAATTAAAAAAAATAAATGTAGAATATTGATTAAAATGATAAAAAAATGTACACTCTATCTAACTATTAAGATTATGTAATTTTTTCGTAAATATTTTTTTAATCAATAATTTTAAAATATTAAGAATCGGGATTGGAGTTATAGTATGAAAAAAATAGATAGTTTATCTTTTAAGATACCTGTTGTAATATCTTTAATTTCTTTAGTTATTATAATTATTATATTAACTATTTCTAATACTATTGCTAGTAAAGGATTAAGCAAAAGCAGACTTCAGGGATTTCAAAATACAGCAAAAAGCTATGCTAAACTTTTTGATGCTATTTTGATAGACCAAATATCATTAGCAAAAACTTATTCTGTGGCACCTGCTGTAATGAATTCTTTATTAAATAGAAATGAAGCTACAGAAAATGATGTTTTACAAGCTTTAGCGTTATTTAATGGGGCAAATGAATATTCAATAAATATAGCTGTAATTGATTTAAATGGTGATATTATAGCAGATGCTTTGGGTAATTCTATAGGTGATAATATAGCTGAAACAAGACCTAATTTTTGGACTAAATTAGAATCAAATGGCTTTGAATATACTTATGATGAAGAAATAATCAATTCTAAAGATACAGGCAATAAATCATTAGTTTTAGGCGGTTCTATAAAAAGTTTAAATGGAGATTTATTGGGAGCCATTCTTGTTGTTGTGGATTGGAAACTTATACATGATAATTATTTTACAGATATAGATCTTGGAAAGACAGGAAGAATATTAGCTATAGATTCCAATTTAATAGATATAATGGATAATATTTATGAGCAAATAGGTTCTAGTGTGGTTCCGGATTATAAAACAGTATTTGATAATAATTTATCTGAAGGTATTTTATCGTATGTTTATATGGATAAAAAAAGAACAGGTTCTTATTGCAGAATGAAGTCTATGAATTGGATAGTTGCTATGACTATGTTTGATAGTGAGATATATGAAAATAATAGAATAGTAATAGTTATAAGTTCTATTGTTGGAGTAATAGCAGTTATTTTATTCTCAATATCAGTATATCTATTTATAAAAAGACTTATGGGTCATATAAATAGTATAATAAAAGAAGCTAAAGAAATAGAAATTGGTAATTTAACTTATGTATCCAATGAACATAAAAGAAAAGATGAACTTGGAATCTTATTTAATTCATTCAGTAATATGCGTAAAAAACTTACAGAAATCATTACTCAAGTAAATTCTTCCTCTCAAAAGATCAGCAGTGCGGCTCAGGAATTGGCTAATGGAAATGCTGATTTATCAAGAAGAACAGAAGCTCAGGCAGCAAGTCTTGAAGAAACAGCAAGTTCTATGGAAGAGATGGCTTCAACAATAAAATCTTCAACTTCTCACTCTGTTGAAGGAAATAATATGATGAAAGAATCTATGGAATCTATTAGAAATGCAGGAGCTATTATCGTTGAAACAACAAACAGCATAGAAGAAGTAAATGAAGATAGTGAAAAAATAAAGAATATTACAAAAGTTATAGAAGATATTGCCTTCCAAACTAATATATTGGCTTTGAATGCAGCAGTTGAGGCAGCACGTGCTGGTGAACAAGGTAAAGGTTTTGCGGTTGTAGCTAGTGAAGTTAGAAATTTGGCACAAAACTCACAAACTTCAGCTAAAGACATAACTAATTTGATTAATATTATTTATGAAAAAATTAGTAAATCAGCAGAAAAAGCAAAAGAATCTCAGCAAATATTTGAAGATTTGGAAAAGAAATTGGAAGAAACTTCAAATATAATGCGTGATATTAGTGAAACAGCTATAGAACAGCAAGCAGGTGTTGATCAGGTAAATATAGCAGTTTCGCAAATGGACACTGTAACACAGCAGAATGCTGCTTTAGTAGAGCAATCTACAGCAGCAGCTGATTCTCTTTTGAATGAGGCTAGAGAGCTTGAAGAAGCTATGAGATTCTTTAGATTGAAATAAATTTGATTTTTGTATATAAATATTAAAAACGTCTGGTAATTTTTTATCAGGCGTTTTTTATATAATATCTATATCCAGAATCTTTTATAACATTTTCAATATCTTGATCGCTTAATTCTTCTTTCATAAGTATAATTAATTCTTCCTTATCAAAATTAACTTTAGCATATACATTTCCAAGTTTATTAAAATTATTTTCTATCTTTTTGGCACAATTACTGCAAGTCATTCCGCCTATTTGTAATATTCTTTTGTATGGATAATGATTTTTATTTTTATCAGCTACTTTTACTTTTGATATGTTTTCATTTCCTCTAGTACCGCAGCAGCTTCCAGATTGTATTTTCTTTATATAGCTTATTACAAAGATGATTGATATTAATATTATGATAGATATTATAATTATAGCTTCCATTAATAAATTTTCCTTTAATTTTTTGAATTTTATCGGTAAAAAGTTTTATTATTCTAACAAAAATAGTGTATATAGTCAATTTATTTGTAAGAAAAAATTCAATTTTAAGGTTTAATATTCCGTATTTTAATGGTAGTATATTTTATATAAGGAATTATAAAATGAATAGATATGCATTATTAATTTCATTTTTAGCAGTATTTTTGGCTTCAAATATCTTGTATTCACAGGAAGAAGCTGGTACTAATGATATATTCAAAAGCAGATTATTTTTTTCAGAAAGAGATAAATTAACTTCAAAAATGAATCTATATACATCTTGGAAATACACTTATAAATATTTAAGGGATAATAGTTTTAGATTCTATAAAAGAAACGGAAGAACTATGACATTGCAGTTTAGATATAAGTATCCAAGTGCAATATCAATAACAAATGGCATGCCTATAACATTTTCATTTAATGACGGAAGCAGTATTGAGCTTACTAATATACAAAAAGTTATTTATAATCCTTATTTAATGGGAAGATTCAAATATTATGATGTAGAAGTTAGATATAAATTCAATGATGATGCAGAGTTTGACGGTTTTGCTAATGCTGCAATAACAAATATAAGATTCAATTTTATTAATGAGTTTGGAGAAGAAGCTTATGATGATATATCAATATCTTCTCTCACTACAAGCAATTGGCAGAGTATATTTACAGCCTTTAGAGATGGTGTTCAGAAGCTAGAGGAATTAAACAGCGGCTACGCTACAAATGATATGAATTAAAATAAAAGCCAGCCTAGCTCAGTTGGCAGAGCAACGCATTCGTAATGCGTGGGTCGTGGGTTCGATCCCCATGGCTGGCTCAGATAAAATATTTTTAAATTATTTTGTTAAAAAATATTGGCATATCTATAATAAAGTTATAGCAGTATAAAAAGCGTAAAAATAAGATTATATTAATTTACAAGCCATTAAATCCTGTTCTATAGAATTACTTAAGAACTCTACAAATACATCATATAGAATAGGGTCTAATTTAACATGCTTTTCTATAAAATCTTCTCTCATAATGTTAAGAGCTTCTTCTGGAGTGAATGTTTTTCCGCCCCTATATTTACGTGCTGGGTCAATTAAAGCATCGTAAACGTCTATTATTTCAAGCATTTTAGCAGGGAAATAAGCAAAAGCCTCACATTCATCTATAGTCTTAGCATCATAAGTCATGATTCTTTTTATTTGGAAACTAGGGTGTTTTGCCAATTTTAATTTGTATAAATGATCATAAGGGCCATAACCTAAACCATAATATTCATGGTGTAAAGCTACAGTCAATATAACTTCAAGAGGATATTCTGAAGTTTGACTTACTAAAGCATAGCTGTTAAATAAGTGTTTTTTTATTCTTTCATAATCTCTGCCGTTAGCACCTTCAAAATAATCCAAATCTTTAACTTTACCTATATCATGGAGCAAAGCACCAACAGAATAAAGATTCATTTCTCTGTCTTCTATGATTTTAATACCTTTATCAATACAGTCTTCAACAGTAGCTAAGTTTTTGCATATATTATCTTTGCTGAATACTGCTTCAACTTGTTCATAGAATTTTTTATATTTATTAGTATATGAAGTTCTTATTTTATGTACTAAATGTCTTCTGTTTATGAGGTTATTATAAAATGCCATGAAATTGACATAAGAAATAAATACCCTGTTAGAGTGAGACATTACACCGCCGTCAGAATAGTTTCTAAGTTCATCAAATACTTTTTGAGTTTCAGTATTTTTTGAAAGCATATCAACTATAGTTGTAACTAGGTTAGTAGTAGTTTCTGTTATTTCTTGGTTTTCTATTTTAGCTTGTTCTTGAGTAATTTCTTCACCTTTAATTTTTTGTATACTCTCAAACATTGTTACTTTAGCGATAAGACCTACATCATTACCAACATTAACGATTTGCTGAGCTGTATTTTTATTGATACCTTGTTCTTCATCAACTACAATTTGTTTAAGCTCTTTATTGTATGTTTCTATTGTGCTTACTTTTTCTCTGTAAGTCATTTTAGAAATTTCAGAAATTCTTTTACCCATTTCTTTTTCAGATTCTTTAGGAGTTCTGAAAACATAAGGAGCAGCAGCTTGATTGCTTGATGTAGATGAATCAGTTTGAGTTATTGATTTGAACTCATCAATGAATACTGCAAAATTTTTAGGAATATATAGTTTTAGGTTATTATATTTTTCATTGTCTATAATAAGACTTAATTGTTCAGTTGGAAATGCTATAAGATTTTTTTCTTTATCAACTCTAAATAGAGGTATATTATGTGAAATTAATTGATCTTTAATATTTTTTAGATCTTTTACCGTTAAAATATCGTATTTACTTATTAAATCATTACTCATTATCCGATTTTCCTAAAACAAAATATATTGGCTGACTATATTATATAATATATTAAAAAAAAATAAACAATAAAAGACTATTTTTTTATAGATACACCATGGCAGGGTCTATTAAATTTGCCGGCAATGAGGTTTCCATTTTTATCCATATATTCATTCCAATATGGAAAAGTTCGGCATTGTTCCGGTTTAGCCTCATGTATTATACATTTATTACTTTCATCTAAGAAAGTACAGCCTTTTTCTCCACTAACTTGAATATAATATCCATACCCTTCATCGTATTCTAAATATTTGTTAATAAATACTATAGGCGATATATTTAAAAAATTAGATGCTTTTTTTATATCATCATCAGTAAAAAAAACATAACCTGGTTCTTTACAACATATACCGCATCCAGTGCAGGAAAATTCTAAAATAGCATTTTTATTTTTAGCGAATCTTTTCATAATTTTTTTATTATAGCTGATTTATTTTAGGAGTGATAATTATTATTTTATAATTGAATTTGCTTGAGATTTGATTGTATTTGCTAGGTCTTGTTTACCCATTCTTGAATATATGTCTGATACCTTTATATAATCATTATACAATGCTCTTTTTTCAGCATCACTCATATTCTCAACTTTTTTTTTTCCTCCATTAGGCAATTTTATATTCACATTAAAAACTATACTGTCAGGATTTTTTATTATTTGTTCATTAAGTACGAATATAGTGGGCC
Organism: Brachyspira pulli; assembly: GCF_036997785.1. Taxonomy (NCBI): domain Bacteria; kingdom Pseudomonadati; phylum Spirochaetota; class Spirochaetia; order Brachyspirales; family Brachyspiraceae; genus Brachyspira; species Brachyspira pulli. The sequence continues at coordinate 2,275 of NZ_JAWLQI010000012.1, read as the reverse complement.
ATCTCCTTGAATCACCCAGTTCCGTGACGGCTATAGAGGAGAGAGTATCTTTCCATTGAGTTTTATAAGTACCTGTATTATAAGTTAAGGTACTATTATTGTTTTGTGCCGTATTATTAGCTGCTGCATTAGTATTTGCTGCAGGCGGATTAGGCGGAGGAGTAGGTGGTGTTGGAGGAGTTATCTCAGGCTCTTTTGGCGGAGTAGGAGCATTATTTGTCTGAGGTCTAGTTGCTGTATTGTTAGTGCTAGGTCTTACCGCAGTATTATTAGTTTGAGGTCTAGCTGTATTAGTATTTACTGCAGTATTATTTGTGTTAGGTCTAGTATTATTAGTTTGCGGTCTAATAGTATTAGTATTTACTGCATTTGTCTGAGGTCTAGTTGTATTAGTATTAGGTCTAATAGCATTAGTATTTGCGGTATTAGTATTAGGTCTAGTATTATTAGTTTGCGGTTTAATAGCATTAGTATTAACTACAGCATTATTAGTACTAGGTCTAATATTAGTTTGCGGTTTAGCAGTATTTGTATTAACATTATTAGTGTTAGGTCTAGTGTTATTAGTTTGTGGTCTAACAGCATTAGTATTAACCGCATTAGTGTTTTGTATATCTATTGCATTATTAGTATTATTAATAGTTTCATTAGTTACAATATCATAGAAACCGTCATCTTCTATAGTGTTATTTCTTCCAGAGAAGAATTGTACTCCCAAGAAAGATAATCCAAGTATTATTATGATGATGCCAACTATAGCAACAATTTTATTTGATTTTTTATTTTCTTCGATAGAGTGGCTAGGAACTACATAAGGTTCAGCTGGCTTTTTCTCTATTTCAGGAAGAGCTGAAGTTTTTAATTCTTCTTCAGTTTCTATAATTTTTATATCTTTATCTTTTAATTCTTGTAATTTTTCGTTATCTGTTTCTTCCTGACTATTTTCAGCATAACTTTCTATTGAATCATTTTCATTTATTGTATGAGCTTTTTCTATAGCGTTATCAATTTCTTGCTGTTCATATTTAGATTTTTGAACATCTTCATCGTTTAACGGTATAATAACTTGTCTTTTGAAAATATCGCTTTTACTGTAAGTTGCTTTTTCAGTTACTTTTATTTCTTCTTTAGCTGCAGTTTCTTCTTGTTTTTCTTCGGAGTCTTCATCAGATGAAACATTTTCGGTTGTTTCTTCTTTCTCAGTTTCTTGTACAGAAGTTTCCTCTTCTTTTTTCTCCTCAACAACTTCTTCTTGTTTTTCTTCAATTTCCTCTTTAGCTTCTGTAGACTCTGTTTCTTCTTCTTGATTTTCTTCAGCTTTTTCTTTTGCTTCTTCCTCTTTTCTGCGGAATCTTTCAAATGAGAATATTGAAGAACTATAAGTACTGCTATGAGTTACAGCAGATTCTGTTTTTTCTTCAACTTTTTCTTCTTCAATTTCAGTTTTCTCAGCTTCTTTTAATTCTTCTTCTGCAGAAGTTGTTTCTTCAGATACTTCTGAAATAGTTTCTTTGTTTTCAATATTTTCAGAAGTTTCATCTTTTTTATCTAATAAATCATGTATATCATGTTTTTCTGATTCAATTTTTTCGTCATTTTCTTTATCTTTTAATGAATGAGCAGCTAATACGCTTGCCACTATAGGGCTTGATACGCTTGATTCTTTTGTTGTATTTGTAGTATCTGTGCTTTCTATAGGCTCATCATCTACTACTGCAAGACGTTTTTTTACAGTAACAGGTCTTGACACATTTTTTGATTTAGCTTTTATAGCCTCTTTTAATAGAGTGATTGATTCTCTTTCTGTTTTATTTTCTGTATTTTCAGTTTTTATAGAATCTAATTTTCTAACAGGAGTAGAAGTTTTTAATACAATTTTTCTGTCAGCACCTTTTCTTTCTGCTGTAGCTTCTTTGATAAGCTCTTTTAAATCTTTCTTTTCCTCTTTTTTTTCTTCTTCCCTTTTTGTTATAGATAAACTTTCTAAGGGTTTTATTTCAGGTTTATTTTCTTTTACCTCTTTAACCTCTTTTTTATCTTGTAAAAAATCTATGGCTTTCTTTTCTTCTTTAGGCTTATTTTCAATTTCTTTAATTATGTTTTCTTTTGTGCTTTCTTTAGATGCATTTTCTTTAACTGCACTGCTGATTATGTTATTATTTGCTGTATCATCTTTTTTAGCTGCAGTTTTTCTAACTGTAGTTTTTTTAACAGTTTCTTTTGCTTCAGTATCGTCTTTTTTAGCTGCAGTTTTCTTAGTTGTAGTTTTTTTTGC